>CAZETN010000123.1:0-4687 GCA_964514475.1 uncultured Bacteroides sp. | reverse complement strand
GTCCTCAATGTAGGCCGTGTCGAAGCCTCCGAAACTGTCGGCGGCATAGCCGGCTCGCTGCCCAAAGCCTCGGTTTCAGGCAAAGGTCCCGGCCAGAACGACATATTCGGCGGTGTGACCTACGCATCGGTCAAGTGTGGCGAGAAAGCCTCCTGCGGCGTCGTAGCCGGCCTTGCCCCCAACTCGGCACGCACCGAGGGCACCGTCCTGGCATACTACGACGACCAGATTGCAGGCTGCGCCTCCTACGGAAATTCGACCGCCGAAGGCATAACCGGCCTTGCAACAGCCCGGATGATATCAGGCGAAGCCCTACAGGGACTGGATGCTGAACACTGGCAGTTCGACGCCGGTATGTATCCCGTGCTCAAGATGTTTGCCGCAGAGCCAAAGCTCATCGCGGCCCGCAAAATCATCCTCAGCCTGCCCGAAGGCATTACCGTACGCGACCTTACCGCCAACGGTACGCTCAGCGAAGGCGCCGCCTGGTCGGTAGCTCCGGACACATACTTCATCGTCAGCGGCAACACTCTCACTGTCGGCGATACTCCTACCGAACTGAAGGAGGCCACGCTGACCGGTGTCCTCGACGGCTTCAGCAAAGACATCTTCCTGACCCGCGTGCAGCCTGTGCCCCTGACTGGTGACGGCACCGAGGCCAGTCCCTATCTGATCGAGAGCACCGAGGACTGGCGTAACCTGGCCGCTTACATAGGCGCCACACACGACCACTTCGACGGCAAGACAATCAGACTCAACAGCGATATCGAGTTCGGCGACGGAGACTTCGTTCCCCTGTTCGACGGCGATGCCGACCAGCTCGACGGTATTCTTGACGGCGCCGGCCACACTGTCAGCGGCGTCAGCATGACTCCATCCGCCACCTTCAAGGCGCCCATCCGCACTGTCGGCGCCTCCGGCATAGTCCGCAACCTCACCCTCAAGGGCTCCATCACCAGCGCCAAGGGCAGCTGCGGAGCATTCACGGCCAAGGTATACGGCAAACTGCAGAACTGCGTCAACGAGGTCGACCTTATCCTCACCTCCGGCTCCAACGCTGCGGCATTCGGATACGCATACGCCAACTCCGCATTCGAGAACTGCGTCAACAAGGCTCACATCAAGACCATGTCGACATATGTAGGCGGTCTGGTATCCGTAGCCGAGGCAAACGTATCGTTTACCGACTGCGGTAACACCGGTCTTATCGAAAGCGGCTTCACCGGCTCGGCTCCGTCTTCGTGCCAGGCCATCGGCGGACTTATCGGCAGCGCCATATCGGCAAAGCTTACCCGCTGCTACAACTCAGGCTCGTTCAAATTCGCCAAACCCGCTGTCATGTATGGCGTCGGCGGTCTCGTAGGCTGGGCCAAATCGGCCACTGGAAATACCGACGAGTTTGTATTTGACGGCTGTTACAACGAAACAAGCTTCGAAGCCGGATATATGGTCGCAGGCATCCTTGCCAATATCGACTACTCGGCAGCCGCTCCCAACAAGATTGTGTTCCGCAACTGCTACAACACGGGCAACATCACCATGTCGGCCAACACAACGAGCAAAACCAACGCCGTTGCCGCCGGCATAGCCGCGCTGTACGCCCCCGGCACCGAAATCGAGAACTGCTACAACACCGGCAACATACGCAACCTCAACACCAAGCAGGCCTACGCCGCCGGTATCGTGGCATACTACAAGTCGGCGCCCACGGCCGCGCTCCCCATGACGGTCAAAGGCTGTCACAACACCGGCGAAGTCTCGACGGCCTACAACTATGCCGGCGGTATCGCAGCATATGTCAACAACTACATCAGTATCAGCGACTGCTACAATACGGGCAACGTAAGCGCCACTATCGGAGCCGCCGGTATCGCCGCCAACTTCGGCAGCGCCTCCTCCACCATGGAACGCTGCTGGAACAGCGGCGACATCACCGTGAGCGAGTCGCGTGCCGGCGGTATCGCCGGTCAGAATACCGTCAAGTCGACCATGACCGACTGCTTCAATACCGGCAGCATCACAAACTCGGCCGCTACCGTAACAGCTGCAGCCAACGGCCACGCCACCAAGGGCTACGGTGTAGGCGGAGTTGTGGGTGAAGGCGGCGGCAATATGTCGCGCTGCTACAACACCGGCACCGTCAAGGGTCTCGCCAACGTAGGCGGCCTCATCGGCCGTTCATCGTCAAACTCCACCGTAGTCAAGTCGTGCTACAACACCGGACGGCTCGACGCACCCGCCGACACCTGCGGCCACATCATCGGCAACGCGCTTGTCAACAACGGCATGCGCTGGAAAGACGCCGATATGGGTGGTACCAACTCGATAAGCGACTGCTACTACCTTACCGGCTCAGAGACCGATGCCAGCGTCAACGATGCAGGCCAGGGACTTTCAGAAGCCGCCCTCTGCGAACTCAATCCGGGCGAAGGCTGGACCAACGACGCATACACCTTCCCGCTGCTGTCCGCACTGAGCACCGACGAGGCCAAGGTACAGGCCGCACGCATCATAATCCACCCCCTCGATACCGACGGTGTGATCAAACACAGCTTCTTCGGCGGCACTCCCGAAGGTCTGACCTGGACCAGCTCGATACCCGACATCCTCGGCACCGACGGAAACACCTTTGTATGGAACAAAGCCTACAACGGCGAATTCACCATGCATGCCGTCTGCGGCACTGCCGAGCGCACCGTCACACTGAAGGCTCAGGCCGAATCCGGTGTCAGCGACATCGTAACCGACGGCAAGGTTGTCGTAAGCGAGACATACTTCACCCCCGCCGGCGTACAGGTACCCAGACCCACTGCCGACGGCATGCTCTATCTTGTGGTCCGCAAGTACAATGACGGCACCACCGAGACCACGCGCTTCGTGGCCAGATAAAGCACCCGTTACCTGACAAAAAAGACGCGCCGGCACTGTCCGACGCGTCTTTTTTATGCCGGAATCCCACCCTACGTCCTCCCTTCAGGCACGCACACCGACAATCAGCAGCCATAAGATTGACGGCCGTTAATTGTCAATTGCTTTTTTTTTATTAAATTTGCCAATGCGAAATGTTTCGCGCATCAACGCCTCCGGCCATGGACAACAAGATTTCAGAAAAATATGTCATTACCATCGGACGACAGATGGGCAGTGGCGGCCGCATGCTGGGCCGCATCATAGCCGACCGCCTCGGCATAGCCTTCTATGACAAGGAGCTGCTGATGCAGGCGGCTCAGGAAGCAGGCCTGTCCCCCGAGTTTTTCGAACGCAACGACGAGCGCCGCCCCCAGTTTGTTTCCGGTCTGCTGTCGTTCAACATGGGTCTCAGCCCGATAACCTGGTTCGACAACGGCGCAAACATCAGCGACGACGCCCTGTACAAGGCCCAGTGCGACTTCATACACCGCATCGCCGCCGAGGGACCCTGTGTTATCGTAGGCCGCTCGGCCGACTACGTACTCCGCGACCTGCCTAATGTCATAAATCTGTTCGTACACGCCAATCCGGACGACTGCGCGCGCCGCGTGCTGGAACGCGACCCGCGGGGACGCACACTCGAACAATGCCGTTCGTTCTGCGAAAAGACGAACAAGCTGCGTGCAAACTTCTACAACTTCTATACCGACAAACGCTGGGGCGATGCCGCCGGCTACGACCTATGCTTCAACTCGTCGACTCTGTCGCTCGACCACATCGCCGACCTGGCAATCGAATACCTGCGCCGTCGCCTCGCTCCGGCCAACTCCTGATGTCAATCACAAGTAAGTTGAAGAAATCACATAAGCAACCGAACTTACCTGATTAAAACTAATTTTTGAAACTTACGTATAAAAATGTATCGCCGTATCTTAGCCCTATTCGCCGCTGTGGCCGCAATGGCCAGTGCTTCGGCATTCACCGTCGACACCCTTGATATCAAATCGCAGAAAAACCTGCTGCCCGAACCCATGCGCATCACTGTAGTGACGCCCGACGGTCTGCAGGAAGGACAGAAGGCCCCGGCCGTCTTTCTGCTCAACGGTTACGGCGGCGACTACAGGTCGTGGCACGTAATACGCAAGGACCTGGGAGACCTGGCCGACCGCTACGGAATGGTTTTCGTAACCCCTTCCGGCATGGATTCGTGGTATTGGGACAGCCCGGTGGACCCGCAGATGCAGATGGAATCGTTTTTTGTCGAAGAACTTGTGCCGTACGTGCGCTCCAACTACCCCGTATCCGCCGACCCGGCACTCAACGCAATCACCGGTCTGTCGATGGGCGGCCACGGCTCAATCTGGCTGGCTATGCGCCACCCCGACATCTGGGGCAACATGGGCTCTACCTCGGGCGGCGTCGACATCCGTCCTTTCGAGGCGAAATGGAAAATGGCGAAGCGCCTGGGCAAAAAATCAGACAACCCGGATGTATGGGAAACCCATACAGTCACCAACCATACCGACCTCATCGGCAAAAACGGCCAAAATCTGATTTTTGACTGCGGCAGCGAGGATTTCTTCGCCGGAGTAAACGCCGAGCTTCACCGCCAACTGCTCGAAGCCAAAATCCCGCACGACTATATCAGCCGCCCCGGCGTCCACAACGCCGCATACTGGGGCAACTCGATACTTTACCAGCTTCTATATTTCGACCGCTGCTTCAGCAAAGCCGCAAAATGACCCTCGACGAAATAACTCTCACCAACTTCAAGAAC
>CAZETN010000122.1:0-4753 GCA_964514475.1 uncultured Bacteroides sp. | reverse complement strand
ATGGCGGATACGACTTTTTCGGCCACCAGCTGGCGGAATTTCGGGTCGCCAAGACGTTCCTCATCAGCCGGATTGGACATGAACATGCCTTCTACCAGAACTTCGGGATATAGTGTCGGGCCGTTGAGCGAGAAATTGAAGTTCTGCACAATGCCGAAGAGTTTCAGCCCGGTCTCCATCATGCGCTTTGTCATGCACAGCGCCATCGGACGGCAGAAGGTGTGTTTGTAAAGGATGGCCGTGCCGTCGACCGACGGGCTAACGGCCGCGTTGTTGTGTACGCTTACGGAAAGGTCGACCATTGCGTCTGCCCAGATGCGTTTGCGCTCGGTCATCGAAGGGCCGGTGTCGCCGTCACGGGTCAGGACAGTGCGGGCGCCCTCGCGTCTGAGCAATGCGTCGACACGTCTGATTATATCAAGGTTGACATCTTTTTCCTTTATTCCGCTGGGCGATATGGCTCCCGGAAACTCTCCGCCATGGCCTGCGTCGAGGCCTATCACCAAGTCTTTGAGTTTCAGTGACGCGGGCTGGTGCCGTACGGTGATGACGAGGTTGTCGCCCTCGTAAGCCACTCCGAATCCCCATTGTAATCCGCCCTTCAGATACAATACCACGCGGTACACGTCTTCGCCGATCTGCCTGAAGTCGTAATGGTCGATTATACCCAGTTCGAGGGTGCGCTGTGTAATCCAGTTGGAGTTGTCGGTGGCACCGAAGATGTCGACTGTCAGGGCGTTGGGTTCGATGCTTGTCATATATTGATAGGGGAGGCGGCGCGGAAGACTGATTGTGACCTTGTCGGCGTCTCCGGTATCGGCTATGTCCCAGTTGGCAGTGTTGACAACTCCTGTCGCGGGAGCGGCGCACATGGTGTACTCTTTCGGAATATAGGCAATGCGGTCGGCGGCGAGGCGCACGCAGTACAGGCTTCCTTTTTCGCCTATGACAGTCAGGGGTATATCAGCGTCGATAAATCCCATCTTTGAACCGCCAAGGCGGTCGTCGCCGTTACCGTATTGCAGGTAGGCGCCTTTAAGCGACTTGACATAGACAGGCGTGGCGAACATCACTGTCGCCTCGGGGTCATGGGCCGGCCGTGGCTGAGTTGCGGTAGCGCGGCGTTCGGCACGGAATATATTGAGGTCTTTCCGGACTTCGCCGGATGCATCGCGCACCACTATCGACACTTTATTGTCGCCGGGCTGCAGGTCAAGAGTGGCCTGGAATGAGCCTGTGCTGTAGACGTGTGCCTCGTGACCGTTGACGGTGGCCTTGGCACCCGGGGTCGTCACGCAAATCATTTCGGCTCGCGCCGTATACATTGTGTCACTGACGCCGCTGTGAACCTTGAGGGTCAGAGGCTCGGCGCCGTTCATTACAAGAGAGGTCAGTGCTGCCGCACCGGCCGAAACAAAATACTTTAACATATCGGATTGGTTTAAGGCTTATTTGTATAGATAGCGTTTTATCGAGCGTTTGGGTGTTTTTTCGAACTCATCGGGCATCAGTTCTATGGCCGAGATGCGCTCGTACGGAGCCAGGAGTCCGTTGAGTTCTTTGCGTGTACGTTCCATGATACGCGGCATTTCCGCGTCAGATATGTTGTCTGCGTCTGTCTGCTCGGAGTCGGGATATACAAGTGCCACAAGCCGGCCGTCGCGTTCCACAACCACGCTTTCGGCAACGTAGGGCATGTTGTTGAGTTTCGATTCGATCTCTTCGGGGTAGACATTCTGTCCTGTCGAGGTAAGAATCATCGTCTTGTAGCGGCCGCGTATAAACACTGTCTGACCGTCCGGACCGCCGAGAGTCCCCATGTCGCCGGTGTGCAGCCAGCCGCTTTCATCCAGAACATCCTCCGTGGCCTGCGGATTCTTATAGTAGCCGGTCATAACATTTGTGCCCCTGACCAGAATTTCGCCCTGTCCGTCGTCGTGCGCACCCAGTATCCGGGCTTCCATAATGCCTTCCAGGGTGCGTCCCGACGATCCTACTATGAAATTCTCCCAGGGAGTGTAGCTTATCAGCGGGCCGCATTCGGTCATTCCGAATCCTACGGTAAACGGAAATCCTATGCGGTGCAGAAACTCTTCGACTTCGCGGTTAAGCGGTGCGCCTCCGACAATTACCTGCGAGAATTCGCCACCGAAGGCATCGATGAGCTTCTTGCGTATCTTGGGGTAGACGGCCCGGTCCATGAACGGCAGAGCCAGCACCCAGCGCATCGACCGTCTTGTCAGGGCCGGCTGGATCATACGCCGGTATATTTTTTCAAGTATCAGCGGCACGCAGATAATCAGCGACGGCTTGACCTCGGCCAGTGCGGCAAGCAGCAGTCTTGGCGACGGTGTACGGCCGAGCAGCGTTATATGAGTGCCCACGGCAAGAGGCACAAGCGTATCAAAGGCGCATCCGTACGCATGAGCAAGCGGCAGGAACGACAGCGCTCTCGACCCCTTGTAATGTAACCGCGACTTTATGCCGAATTCCATGTTGCCCAGCAGCGAGCGCTCCGGAAGCATCACGCCTTTCGAAAAACCGGTTGTGCCGGATGTGTAGTTTATGATAACCGTGCGTTCTCTGTCATCGAATACCGGATAGACCACGTCTTCGGCTCTGAAGCCCTCGGGATAGCGTTGCCTGAAACGTCGGGTAAGCGAGTTTATCCACTTGGTCACGCGGTACCTGTCGGTGTCGGCAAGACACTTGCGCGAGTCCAGCGACAGGACGGCGCGTACGTGCGGCATCTCGTCGAAATGCAGGTGTTCCCAGATTGTGTCGCTGACAAACAGAAGCACCGAATCGCTGTGGTTGACTATATGCTGGGCGTCCTTGGGGTTGAATTCGCTCAGTATGGGCACCACTACTGCGCCGTATGTGACTGTGGCAATGAATGTCGTAACCCAATATATGTTGTTTTTGCCCAGCAAGGCTATTTTGTCTCCCGGACGCACGTCACATTGTGCGAAAAATACGTGCAGGCGTGCCACACGCCGGGCAAAATCACCGTAGGCAAGGGTTTCCTTGCTGACATAATCGGTTATACACGGCAGGTCGAAATTCTCGCGGAATGAGGATGCGAAAATGTCATTTATGGAGGTAGTACAGGTCATGGTATCATTTTAGCCGGAAGAGGTCCGCCCGGAAGCGGCAGAGTGTCGGGGTAGAGGAAAGATGGGGAGTGTGCGGCATTTGGCGGCCTTCGGCGTCACAGCCTGACGGGGGCGGGACGCCGAAGGTCCGTCTCAAAAAGCCGTAATCACTTGTTTTCGGCTGCGGTTTCCGATATTTTATCGAGGCTGCCGGCAATGTCGCCGAAAATACGGTCAACGTCACCGTCGCCATCGATGTTCAGATATTTTCCCTCGCCGATGTAATATTCCTTGAGGGGAGAGGTCTGACGGTGGTAGACGTCCAGGCGCTTCTTGATAGTGTCAATGTTGTCGTCGGCGCGTCCGCTCTGCTGACCGCGCTTGATCATGCGTTCGACAAGACGGTCTTCGGGCACGTCAAGACCAACGACGGCGTGTACTGCGGTTCCGCGGTCTTCGAGCATCTTTGACAGTGCGCGAGCCTGAGGTATGGTACGAGGAAAGCCATCGAAGATTACGCCTTTTGCGGCCTTCTCGCCATTACTGTCAAGTTCGTCGGCAAGCACCTCGATCATGAGTTCGTCGGGTATCAGCTGTCCTTGCGATATGTATTGGTCGGCAACCTTGCCAAGCTGAGTCCCGCGGGCAATATGGTTTCGCAATACTTCGCCGGTACTGATGTGGTGCAGACCGTAACGCTCAATCAACTTTTCGCTCTGGGTGCCTTTTCCGCTGCCCGGAGCGCCGAAAATAACAACATTTAACATTTTTACTCTTTGAAATTGAACTTCGGGCAAAGTCATAGTGTCTGCTGACAAGCATCGGCCAACTCTATGGTCCGCTGCATTGCCCGAACAATTGAAATTATAACAAACCTGTTTAGGATAGGGTTCTGAAACAAACGGCAAGCGAGCATGGCGCCGGCCAGAGCAGACCAAGAGTCTGTACCTGTCCCGACGGTCATGTCCGCGGTATTTGTTACTCGCTTTTGACTACATATATATCATTGAGGTTGCGGGCGAGGCCGTCGAGATCAAGTCCGAAACCGATGATGAATTTCTGAGGAATTTCGAAACCCACATAGTCGGGTTTTACCGGAAGCTGAAGAGCTTCGGGCTTGAACAGCAGAGTGGCTATCTTGATGTCGGCGGGGTTTTTCTTTCTGAGGTCGCTGACCAGGCGGTGGATGGTGTTGCCTGTATCGACTATATCCTCGACGATAATCACGGTTCGCCCTTCGATGTCGGTGTTAAGTCCGAGCACCTCCTTGACCTGACCCGTTGACTGGGTGCCTTCGTAGCTCTGCAGGCGTATAAAGGCAATCTCGGCGTCGGAGTCAAACTGACGGAACAAATCGCTGGCAAACGGAAATGCCCCGTTCAGCACACAAAGGAACAGGGGCATTTTACCGGCATTTTCGCGCGTAATCTGTGCGCCCAACTCAGCTATGCGGGCGTCAATCTGTTTTCGGGTGATGTAGGGCTCGAAGGTGAGACCCCGGTATGTCACTTCGTTCTTCATTGGTTTGAAAAAATTTGTCGCAAAGTTACAAAAAATATTTAATATCCTCCCATTCCATTGCCCGTTAATTTAATTCATCCGTTTTTGAAAGATTCCAATAAGAAGTGCAACGGCCCTTTCCTCACTCCTCCTCAGGG
>CAZETN010000121.1:0-4772 GCA_964514475.1 uncultured Bacteroides sp. | reverse complement strand
GGACGTCTGCACAACAACGCCTGCCGGATGAACGAGCTGAGCAAAATCAGACGCGTAATCCTGAAACAGGTGCCTGACGCGCCGCATTCGGTTCTGCTTGTCCTTGACGGCTCGACAGGCCAGAATGCCATTGAACAGACCCGCGAATTCAGTCAGGCCACCGAGGTCACCGACCTTGCCGTGACAAAACTTGACGGAACGGCCAAGGGCGGTGTCGTGATAGGCATCAGCGACCAGTTCAACATTCCGGTGCGCTACATCGGGCTGGGCGAAAAAATCGAGGACCTGCAGGTTTTCGACAAACGCGAGTTCGTGAAATCGCTCTTCGAAATCGAGAAGTAAACAACCGGGCAAGTATGATGGTGAGCCAATCGGCTTATGTGGGCGCCCCCCCACATGACCGGAGCCGATTTCCGGAGTTCACTTATCCGTTGAGGCCATGTCGCCGAGGTAAAAGACGCCGGGGCCCCTTTCCCATAATTGACAAGAAACATTGAAACGAATTGACATCATAACGATGGGATGCTCCAAAAACCTGACGGACAGCGAGCGTCTCATGCGCATGTTTGCCGATTGCGGCTACGAGGTGCGCCATAACCCCGACCGGGTCGAGGCCGAACAGGTTGTAATCAATACCTGCGGATTTATCGGCGACGCCAAGCAGGAGTCGATAGACATGATACTGGAATGCCTTGAAGCCAAAAAGAACGGTACCGTGGAGCAGGTCAATGTCATGGGCTGTCTTGCCGAACGCTATCGCAACGAACTGCCCTCCGAGCTGCCCGAGGTTGACCGCTGGTACGGAAAATTCGATTGGCCAGCGCTGGTGGGCGACATTGCCGGAACCGGCGCCGACGCAGCAAACCCGCGGCCCTGGGAGCGCGTACTCACCACGGGCCCGCATTACACCTATATAAAAATCGCCGAAGGGTGCAACCGTTTCTGCGGCTTCTGCGCAATTCCGCTCATTACGGGCCGCATGCACTCGCGCCCCATCGACGAGATTGCCGAGGAGGTGCGCACACTGGTCGGCAGGGGCTCACACGAATTCAACATCATCGCCCAGGACCTGTCGTCGTACGGCAAGGACCTGTACGGCCACAAAGCCCTTGCGGAACTTGTTCAGACGCTTGCCGACATACCCGGAGTGGAGTGGCTGAGACTGCATTACGCCTACCCGGCCGATTTCCCTTATGACATACTGCCGGTGATGGCCCGCAATAAAAACGTGTGCAAGTACCTGGACATCGCCCTGCAACATGTAAGCGACAAGGTGCTCGACGGTATGCGGCGCCATATCACAGGCCGTGAGACACGCATGCTGCTCGAGCGTATACGGCGCGAGGTACCCGGCATACACATCCGCACTACCCTTATGACAGGCTACCCCGGCGAAGGAGAGGACGAATTCGACGAGCTGATGGAATTTGTGCGCGAACAGCGTTTCGAGCGCATGGGAGCCTTTGCCTACTGCGAGGAAGAGGACACCTATGCCGCACGAAATCTCCGCGACGATGTTCCGCAGGAAGTCAAGGACCGGCGCCTCGACCGTCTGATGGAGTTGCAGGAACAGATTTCGCTGGAAATCCAGGAGAAAAAGATCGGAACCGTGATGCGTGTCGTATGCGACGGCGAGGATGGCGAGTTCTACAGTTGCCGGAGCGAGTTCGACTCGCCCGAAGTGGACCCCGAAGTGCTTGTGCCGAAAGAAGGCTGCCCCTGCGCGCTTGAGCGCGGCAGCTTCTACAATGTCGTTATCCGCGAGGCGTATCCCTTCGAATTAATTGCCGAGATTGCCGATGACATCCGCTGAAATATCCTTTGCTCTGGTTGCTTTGCCCGGTGCTCCGTTCAGGATGTTCCGCGACAACGGAGCCGGGTCGCTGCGCAGCCGCGATGTATTTGTCGCGGTGCCGTGGAATACGAGTTTCGACAAGGGCTACGTTATCCGCGATACGGACTGCCCGCTTACTCCGGGACTCGACGGTTTCGGAACCGCGCCGCTGACACAGTCAACCGACCGGGAGGAATATCTCCGACAGCTCGCCACCCTGATCAGCACGCTTAAGGCGACCGGGGGCAAGACTGTGGTTTCGGCCGTAATCTGCGGAAGTTTCGCCGGACCGTCCGAAGTGACGATGGACCGGCTCGTACAGTTTCTGCATGATGCCCCCTCCGACTGCTACCGCTGCCTGTTCCATACCCCCCGGACAGGCACGTGGCTCATCGTTTCGCCCGAGACACTGGCCGACATAGAGCTGGACGGCGGCCGCCTGCGCACCATGTCGCTGGCCGGTTCGCGGCCTGCCGGGACGGGAGGTGCGTGGGACCGCAAGAACCGCGACGAGCAGGCTATGGTGACAGGGTTCATCCTCGACTGCCTGAAAACTCACGGCGTTTCGGAAATCACAACAGCCACCGGCACGCGCCGCGCCTCGGCGGTCGAACACATCATCACCGAAATCGAAGGCCGGACAGATGACGGATACGACTGTTTCGGACTTCTGGACAGTCTCAGTCCCACTCCGGCCCTATGCGGGCTGCCGCGTGATGTGTCCCTGCGAAGAATAGCCGAAATCGAACGGCATCCCAGACGCATGTACGGGGGCTACACCGCCGTCATAGAGAGCGGCAAACGGATTTATGCCGCAGTGACTCTGCGTTGCGCGCACATTGACAGCGGCAGCTGGTGCATATACACCGGCAGCGGCATTACCGGTGCCTCAGACCCCGAGGCAGAATGGAGCGAAATCTCGCTCAAGGCGCGCCCTCTGACCGACTTATTTCTCTACGAACCGATTACCGCCACACGATAATGAAAAGCAATAATCAGGGACGTCCGTTTATGGCCGTGGCCATGGCGGTAGTGCTGCTGGCTGCTCTGTCGCTCGTTCCTTGGAACCGCCTGACAAACGGCGTTCTGAAAGACTTCAACCTTCTGAGCCAGATTTTCGCAGACGGCACAAGCGAACTCCAAGCCACAGCGACCGAGCCTGTCGACCCGGGACTGGAACATGCCCTCGCCGAACTTGACGAAGAGCAGGAGGATGCGGCCGATACGGCAGCGCATGACGGCACCGACGACTTTTACGACAATTTCAGCGTTCCGGTTTCAGACGGCAAGGTAATGATGGAAGACTATACCCGGGACCGCGCCGGCGCCGTAAACCTGCGTGCCGCCCTTGCCAGGGGACGAAAGGCCCGTATCGCCGTAATCGGCGACTCATACATCGAAGGCGACATCTTTACGCAGCACGTCCGCGAAATGCTGCAAAAACGGCTCGGGGGCTCGGGCGTGGGATATATGCCCATGTACAGCGAACTCACCGGATTTCGCACATCGGTGAGGCAGACCTGCCGGAACTGGAAGGAGAGCGACATACGCAAAGCCGGCGGCAACCGCTTCAACTGGCTCGCCGGCGAGTACTTCGTAGCCGAACCCGGAGCCTCCACAACATTCAGGGGCTCGTCAAGACTGGCAGGGCTTTCATCGTGGGACAATACCCGGATACTATATCTGGCCGACGAACCGGGCAGCATCAGCATCGGCACTGACAGCGGCGATTACAATTTCGAGGTATCGCCCTCGGAGGACGTCGCCGTAGCCGAGGTGCCCGGCACTACCTCCACCGCATCGGTGACCACTACCGTACCGGGCCTGGTGGTGCTCGGTGCCTTTCTTGACGGCACTGGCGGCATACAGGTCGATAACATGAGCCTGCGCGGAAACTCGGGCCTGACACACCGCAAGCTCAACATCGACCTCGCTGCCCGGATGCGTGCCCATGTCGACTATGACATGGTAGTGATAGAATACGGCATCAACGCACTTACCTCGCAACAGAAAGAATACAGCGGCTACTCGCGAATTTTAGGTCAGATTATCGACCGCGTGCGTCAGTGCTATCCCGACGCCGACATTGTGATGATGGGCATCGGCGACCGTGGCCAGAAAATCAACGGCAATGTGGCTTCGCTGCCTACCGCACCGGCAATGGTACGCGCCCAGCGCGACGCCGCCCGACGCAAAGGCGTGATTTTCTGGGATACCCGAGCCGCAATGGGCGGCGAGAACTCGGTGGTGGACTGGCGCGACCGTGGGCTGATTAACGCCGACTACATACACCTCAACGCAAAAGGCGGAAAGGAGCTTGCCCGACTGTTTGTCGACGCCCTTGACTGTACGCTGTATCCGCCGTCACATAAATAATCCGCACGGTCACATGAAACTTCATACTCTCTCCATATTGTTCTTGGCTGTCTGGGGCTTCGCGTCAGCACAGACATCTGCGACCGGACCGGGTTCGGTAGCCGGTATGCGCGAAGACGCGGCCGAAGCTGAAGCCGACGACTCAGAGACACGGATTGCGCCGCAGATGGACGGCAATTCGTCGGACAACATAATCACCCACAGCAGTTTCGGAAAATACAGCTTTCTGAACCTGGCGGAAAACCGCATCAGGCTCAACGGCCGCGACTGGTCCGCACTGCGCCAGAAACTGGCGGCGGCTGCAGCCGGAGACACGGTTTTCAGTGTTGTACATATCGGCGACTCACACGTACAGCCCGACGGAAACACGGGACGTGTGCGCACAATTCTCCAGCAAAAGTACGGCGATGCCGGAAGGGGGCTGATGGCTCCCATGCGCATGGCGCGCACAAACGAACCGCTCGATTATAAATTCACCACAACAGCACCGGTGACGACAGCTACCCTTATGCGCATGCCCTGGCCGGTGCCGATGGGTTTTACAGGGGTGGCGGTGCAGCCT
>CAZETN010000120.1:4538-4779 GCA_964514475.1 uncultured Bacteroides sp. | reverse complement strand
TAAAAAATTAAATAACCATTAATCTCTCTCTGTTATGAATACTGCTCCTCTACAAGGTATCAAAGTGGTCGACTTCACAAATGTGCAGTCAGGACCTTCGTGTACTCAGTTACTTGCATGGCTCGGCGCCGAAGTCATCAAAATCGAGCGCCCCGGCACAGGCGACGCCACACGTAACGAACTTCAGTTTATGCCCGGCGAGCCCAGCTACTATTTCCTTCAGCTCAACTCCGACAAAAAA
>CAZETN010000120.1:0-4528 GCA_964514475.1 uncultured Bacteroides sp. | reverse complement strand
GAAATTCTTACCCGTCTTATAAAGGAGGCCGACATATTTATCGAGAACCTGCACCCCGGAGCCATGGACAAACTGGGCTTCAGCTGGGAGAATGTACACAAAATCAATCCCCGCTGCATCTACGGCACCATCAAGGGCTTCCCCGTAAGTTCGCGATACGCCAACCTGAAAGCTTACGAGCCGGTGGCACAGGTTACGGCCGGCGCCGCATCGACAACCGGATGGTGGGAAGGCGACAATGACGTGCCTACACAGAGCGGCGCCGCCCTCGGCGACTCCAATACGGGCATGCACATGACCATCGGCCTGCTGGCGGCGCTGATGCAGCGTGAAAAAACCGGCGAGGGCAGCTTCGTCTACCAGTCGATGCACAACGCATGCCTCAATCTGTGCCGTATCAAGACCCGCGACCAGCTCACTCTGGACAAAATCGGCTATCTTACCCAGTTCCCGCAATACCCCGACGGCAAGTTCGGCGACTTTGTTCCCCGTTCGGGCAACCAGGAGGGTAGCGGCGTCCTCGGCTGGACCTACAAGTGCAAGGGCTGGGAGACTGACCCCAACGCTTATGTATATGTAATTCTGCAGCGTGGCGCCAAGGATTTCGAGCTTGCATGCAAGGTGCTTGGTTTCGAGGACTGGCTCACCAATCCAGATTTCAATACCGCCGACGCCCGTGACCGTCACAAACAGGAAATCTGGGCCCGTATACAGCAGTTCTGCATCGACAAGACCAAATACGAGGTAACCGAACTCCTCTCCAAAGGAGGCGTCCCCGTGGCTCCTGTGCTCAGCACCAAGGAAATCATGGACGACGAGAGCCTCTATGACGGCAACACTCTTGTCAAAATCAACCAGGGCGGTAAAATCGGCGAATTCGTCACCGTCGGTGTGCCCTTCACCATCAACAACTACCAGCCCACCTATGGCCCGTGCCCCACTCTGGGCGGCAATACCGACGAGGTGCTCAAGAGCATAGGCTATACCGACGAGCAGATTGCCGCGTTCGCCCAGAACGGTACAACCGCTCCGCTCCCCAAAAAGGAACCCCAGCCGGCACACTGACTTAATTCTAACTCTCAACTCTAACCCCTGATATGGATACAACAACCAAAAACGCCGTTCAGGCAACCGCACCTGCAAGTACAGGCGCATGCGGATGTCAGAAGCCCGCTCCTCACTATCCCGAGCAGGTCACCGGCATGTATATCCTTGCCCGCGCTCTACGCGAGGTCGGTATCGACACCATGTACGGCCTGGTGGGCATCCCCGTGACCGAGGCCGCCTATCTGTGCCAGGCACAGGGCCTGCGTTTTGTCAGCTTCCGCCACGAGCAGCAGGCCGGTATGGCCGCCGCCACACACGGGTTCCTGACAAAGACGCCGGGCGTACTGCTCACCGTATCTTCGCTGGGCTTTATGAACGGCCTTACCGCAACGGTCAACGCCACGGTAAACTGCTACCCCATGATTCAGATTTCGGGAGCCTCCGACCCCACGATGGTGGACATGGATATGGGTACATACGAGCAGCTCGACCAGCTTAACACGGCCCGTCCCCTTGTAAAGGCCGCCTTCCGCTGCAGCCATGCAAAGGATATTCCGGAGGCCGTGGCCCGGGCATACCGCGCCGCTGTCTCGGGACGCCCCGGTGGCGTATATATTGACATGACAACCCCGGCGCTGGGCGAAATCATGGATGCCGCCGAAGCCGACAAACTCTTCTACAGACCGGTGGATCCCGCTTCGGAGGTGGCTCCCAACCCCGAAGCGGTAAAACGTGCCGCCGACCTCATCGTCAACGCCAGGAACCCGGCCATTCTGCTCGGCAAAGGCGCCGCATACGCGCAGGTGGACGACAAAATCAAGACTCTCGTCGAAAAGTACAACATTCCCTATCTGCCCATGTCCATGGCCAAGGGTCTGATGCCCGACGCCGGCCCGCTCAGCGCGCTGTCGTGCCGCAAGACCATCATGGAGAAGGCCGATGTGGTGGTAGTGATAGGGGCACGCCTCAACTGGATGCTGTCGTTCGGCCGGGGCAAGTGGAACCCCGACGTCAAGTTCGTGCACCTCGATGTCGAGCCTCGCGAAATGGATGTCAACGTGCCCACGGCCGCACCCGTAGTGGGCGACATGGGCCTGTCGCTTGACGCCATCCTTGCCGCTATGGAAGACCGCGAAATGCAGGCCGACCCGCAGTGGGTTCCCTCGCTGCAGGCCGAGACAAAGGCCAAGAACGCCAAGTTCGCCGACCGTCTCGCACAGACCCGGAACAAGTTGCCGATGCACCATTGGACCGCTCTGGGTGTAATCAAGCCCATCCTCGAGGCCAATCCCGACGTCATTCTCGTCAACGAGGGTGCCAACACTCTTGACGACACCCGCGACGCCATTGACATGAGTTTGCCGCGTCACCGCGTCGACTGCGCCACATGGGCCATCATGGGTATGGGCATGGGTTCGTGCGTGGGCGCCGCCGTAGCCACCGGCAAGAGTGTCGTGGCCATCGAAGGCGACTCGGCCTTCGGTTTCTCAGGCATGGACTTCAGCACCATATGCCGCTTCAACCTGCCTGTCACCGTAGTGATATTCAATAACGGCGGAATCTACAACGGCGTAGGCGTGAATATGGGCAAGGACGGCGATCCCGCACCCACAACTCTCAACATCAACGCACGTTATGACAAGATAGGCGAAGCCTTCGGCGCGCAGACATATTATGTCACCACCCCGGCCGACCTGCAGAAGGCCTTCACCGAGGCAATCGCCTCGCGCAAGCCGTGCCTGATTGACGTACAGCTTGCCGCCGACTCGGGCGTGGAGTCAGGCCACATCGGCTATCTGAACCCCGCTCCGCTTGTCGAAGTCAAAGTCTGATAATCTTCTTACCTGAACGGATGCCCGTGTGGCGGCGACGCTTCAGGCGTCGCCGCCGCACGGTACTCCATCCGTCATCGGTCTATACCATTTGTCTGTTCCCGTTCCCGCTACCTTCTTAATATTATTAAACAAGCTCTTAAAACACATTCGTTTATGACTCATATTATCCTTTATGCCATCGTCCCTATCATCGTGGTGATGCTGGCCGGCTTTCTCTCGGGCAAGAAAGGTATGTTCAGCGGTACGGACGCCAAGGCCTTCAACAAGGTCGTGCTCGATTACGCCTTACCGGCAGCTCTGTTTGTCTCGATTGTCGACGCTGACCGCAAGATGCTTGTCGACGACATCAAGCTTACCCTTATCTCGCTTGTAGTCATCATGGCATGTTTCATGCTGGTGTACTACATATATAAATACGGGTTCAGAAAACAGGGCGTCACCCAGGCCGACGCCGCAGTGATGGCCCTTGTCAACGGTTCGCCTACAATCGGATTTCTGGGCTTTGCCGTACTTGAGCCTATTTTCGGCACAAACGCCTATGTGGCACTTGTGGTAGCCATCGTGGGTATCGTGGTGAACGCCGTGGGTATCCCCGTAGGTCTGTCGCTGCTGAATGCCGGCAACGCCGAGGCCGCCGCCGCGCGCAACGGCGGCAAGAAGCCCAATCCCTGGAAACCGGTGCTGCACGCCCTCGAGCAGCCCGTGGCATGGGCGCCTATCCTCGCCGTAATCTGGGTTGTCGCAGGCATACCCTGGCCCAAGTGGGCAAGTCCCTCGTTCGACCTTATCAAAGGCGCCAACGCATCGCTGGCGGTATTCGCCGCCGGTGTAACCCTGTCGTCGGTTAAAATCGACATCAACTGGCAGGCTATCCTGGGTGTTCTGCTCAAGCTTATCCTCATGCCGGCCGCCCTGCTGATTGTGGGCATCATCTTCAAGATGCAGCCTCAGAACCTGGCCATGCTTGTTGTGGCCGGCGCCCTGCCTCCCGCATTCTCGGGTATCATAATCGCCGACGAATACGACTCGTATGTGGCTACGTCGACATCGTCGCTGGCCGTGTCAATCATCGCCTTTATGGTGGCATGTCCCGTATGGATATGGATCACCGAAGCTGCCGTACACGCCTTCTACGGCTCGTCGGTAGGTATCGGCCTGATCGGCTGACCGCTCTGATATAACACACTCACGACAGCCGCGCGCAATACCCGAAAGCGCGCGGCTGTCGCGCTAAATACAAATACCCTGATTATCCGGGGTAAGGCTGAAGAAACCGCCCCAAGTGTCAAACCCGTTTTTTTTCTGAAACTTACTTAAAGCCCGATACCTGAAAATGACGCACCAGATCATGGACGGCTGCACAGCGGCCGCACACGTGGCATACGCCTTGAGCGACCTTGCCACCATTTATCCCATAACCCCGATTGCCTCGATGGGCGACACTGCCGGCCGATGGGCCATGCAGGGTCGCGTCAACATATGGGGGCGCCCGATGGAGGTTAAAGAGATGGAAAGCGAACTGGGCGCTGCCGGAGCCACTCACGGAGCGGCCGCCGCCGGAGGCATGGCCACTACTTTCACCGCGTCGCAGGGACTGCTGCTGATGATTCCGAACATGTTCAAGATTTCGGGCGAACTGCTGCCCG
>CAZETN010000119.1:0-4796 GCA_964514475.1 uncultured Bacteroides sp. | reverse complement strand
CGGTGTTGCCGTGATCGCAAAGCAGGTGCTTGTACTTCCAGCCAGAGTCGCCTCGTCTGTGAGTCCCGCGCGCTCCATGCGCTACGAGTAGCCCCTTGTCGGCTTTGGCACGATATTTGCCTAACTTTTTACAGTTTCGGCTGTTTTATAATTTTAGAAAGTCGTACCTTTGTGCTGATTATTCCGACAGCATTATCATTTAGCATATTTCACAAGCACGCATATTAAATTAGATGAGTAAAAACAATATTCCAGATCTGGTAGATACAATAGTGGAAGGTATTCACGAACGTAAAGGCCGAGGTGTCACTGTCGTGGACATGAGCGCCATAGAGGATGCCGCCACCACGAAGTTTGTCATTGCCGAAGGCACCTCGAAACAGCAGGTGGCCGCGATTGCCGATTCAGTACGAGAGTATGTGCAGGAGCACGCCGGACAAAAGCCATATAATTATGACGGATACGCCAACAGTGAGTGGATTGTCATTGACTACGGGCACATCCTTGTGCATGTTTTCGTACCTGAGGCAAGACAGCGGTACAACCTCGAGGACCTGTGGGCCGACGCTGTTATCACACCGGTGCCGGACCTCGACTGAATGAGCACCGCTCCCTTTGCGTCAGCCACCATTCATATACCTCAATTTATTTATTCCCCCTACTCTGCTTTTCAATGGCTTTCCCTAATCCCAAAAGAATAAAAGACAATCAGCCGCCGAAGCCTTCGGGAGGTCCTAAACGTCCCGGAATGTTCAGGTTCTCCATGTACTGGATGTATGCCTTGGTAATACTGTTTCTGCTGGGCATGCTTTACCTTGATGACAACAGTGTGACACATGATGTGTCCTTCAGTAAATTCGAAAAAATAGTTCAGAACCGAGGCGTAAGCAAGATAATAGTATATTCTGACAAACGCGAGGTCGAGGCCTTCCTTACCGATTCAGCGGCCGCAAAAGAGTTTCCGGAGCATCAGCTCAAACCGGGCGGCAAAGGCGTTCAGGCAAAGGTCGTTACCGAAATTCCCAGTGCCGATAAGCTCGATACCAAGATAGATGCGTGGCGCTCGCAAGGAGTGTTCAGTGGCGATGTCAAGTACGAGCGCAGCTCGTCGCTCAACACGTTGCTGTGGACATTCGGCCCCATGTTGCTCTTCATCGTTTTCTGGATTTATATGATGCGGCGAATGAGCGGTGGTGGTGGAGGTGCCGGTGGAAACAGCGTTTTCAATGTCGGCAAATCCAAGGCTCAGATTTTTGATAAGAACAATGCCAACAAGGTCACATTCGATGACGTAGCCGGCCTTAGCGAGGCCAAAACGGAAATCGAGGAGATAGTGGAATTCCTTAAAAATCCGCAACGCTACACCGATCTCGGCGGCAAAATACCCAAGGGCGCCCTGCTCGTAGGCCCTCCCGGAACAGGCAAGACGCTTCTTGCGAAAGCTGTCGCCGGTGAGGCAAACGTACCCTTCTTCTCCATGTCAGGTTCCGACTTTGTCGAAATGTTTGTCGGTGTCGGTGCCTCGCGTGTACGTGACCTGTTCCGGCAGGCCAAGGAAAAGGCGCCCTGTATAATTTTCATCGATGAGATTGACGCAGTCGGCCGTGCCCGCGGCCGCAACGCCAACATGGGTTCGAACGACGAGCGCGAGAACACCCTTAACCAGCTGCTTACCGAAATGGACGGCTTCGGCAGCAATTCGGGTGTCATCTGTCTGGCTGCCACCAACCGCGTGGACATCCTTGACAAGGCTCTGTTACGTGCCGGTCGATTCGACCGCCAGATTTATGTCGACCTGCCCGATGTACATGACCGCGTCGCGATATTCAATGTACATCTGCGTAAAATTAAGAAAGCGGATGACCTTGATGTTGAGCTGCTTGCCCGTCAGACGGCCGGTTTCAGCGGAGCCGACATCGCCAATGTCTGCAACGAGGCAGCCTTGATTGCCGCCCGCAATAACAAAAAAGTTGTGGAGGCAACCGATTTCAACGCTGCCATCGACCGCATTATCGGCGGCCTGGAAAAGAAGTCGAAAATCACGACGGACGAGGAAAAACGCGGCATCTCGGTTCACGAGGCCGGACATGCCACCGTATCGTGGCATCTGCGCTACGGCGATCCGCTTGTAAAGGTGACTATTGTCCCTCGCGGAAAAGCTCTTGGAGCAGCATGGTACATGCCCGAGGAGCGTCAGCTCGTTCCGGCTCAGGCGCTGCTGGACAAGATATGTTCGCTTATGGGGGGGCGCGCAGCCGAAGACCTGTTTATCGGACAGGTAGCGACCGGTGCGCTTAACGATCTGGAGCGTGCGACAAAAATTGCGTACTCACTTGTAGTCTATTACGGAATGAGCGATAAAATTCCGAATATCAGCTATTATGACTCGACCGGGCAGGATTACGGTTTCAGCAAGCCGTACTCCGAGGAACGGTCGAAAGTGATTGATCAGGAAGTGTCGCGCATACTAAACGAGCAGTACCAGCGCGCGAAGGATATTCTTCAGAAGTACGCTGACGGCCATCACAAACTTACCGATCTGCTTTACGAAAAGGAGGTCATCTTCACGCAGGATGTCGAAGATATATTCGGCAAGCGTCCATGGGTATCCCGCACCGACGAAATAATGGCGATGGATGAGGCTGCTAAGCAGAAGCAGATTGGCTCAGGCGATGCACCCGAAGACAAGAGCGCCGGAAATGACGGAGCCGATGCAGACAATGATAAAACAGAACAGTCGTGACGGTAAATTCGGGAAATACCATACTTAACCGCCTCGAAGGTCTGGATGCACGTTTCGCCGAAGTATCCACGCTGATTACTGATCCGTCGGTTATTGCAGACCAGCGTCGCTATGTACAGTTGACGCGCGAGTATAAGGAACTTGAACAACTGACAGGGTCTGTAAACGGATACCGTCGTCTGCTTGCCGATATTGACGAGGCGCGCAGTTTGCTTGAAAGCGAGACCGACCCGGATATAAGGCAGATGGCTCATGAGCAGCTTGAACAGGCACGTGCAGCTCTGCCTGACCTGGAGGAGCAGATAAAACTGCAGCTTATACCTGCCGACCCTGAGGACGCGCGGAATGCCATACTTGAGATACGCGGCGGTACAGGCGGTGACGAGGCCGCGCTGTTTGCCGGTGACCTGCTCAAGATGTACCAGCGTTACTGCGAAGGTCGTGGCTGGCAGTTCAATATCACAGGTTATACAGAAGGTGCCGTCGGTGGCTTCAAGGAGGTCATAGTATCTGTCACCGGCAGCGATGTATATGGCACTCTGAAATACGAAAGCGGGGTGCACCGTGTTCAGCGCGTACCGGCTACCGAGACGCAGGGACGTGTGCACACCTCGGCGGCCACTGTAGCTGTTTTGCCGGAAGCAGAGCCGTTCGATGTTGAAATCAACGAAGGCGAAATACGCTGGGACACTTTTCGAAGCGGCGGCGCCGGTGGTCAGAATGTGAACAAGGTCGAGTCAGGAGTGCGCCTGCGCTACAACTGGCGTAATCCAAATACCGGTGAGGTTCAGGAGATACTTATCGAGTGCACCGAGACCCGCGACCAGCCCCACAACAAAGAGCGCGCATTGAGCCGGTTGCGTACTTTCATTTACGACAAGGAGCATCAGAAATACGTAGATGACATAGCATCGCGGCGCCGTACGATGGTAAGCACCGGCGACCGGTCGGCCAAAATCCGCACATACAATTTCCCGCAAGGGCGTGTCACGGACCATCGCATAGGGTATACCGTATATAATCTGCAGGCTTTTATCGACGGCGACATCCAGGATGTCATAGATCATCTGATTATCGCTGAAAATGCAGAGAAACTCAAAGAAGCACAACTGTAAACCACGCACAATCAATTATCACATAATATGAAACGATTAGAACTGATTGAGAACATCCGCCACAAGGGATCTTTCCTTTGCGTCGGACTTGACCCCGATGTCACGAAAATGCCCAAGTGTGTGCTTGACCGCCATGAAAGCATCGCAGACGCGATCGTCAAGTTCAACAAGGCTATTATTGATGCCACAGCCCCGTATTGCGTGGCATACAAACCTAATTCGGCTTTTTACGAGTGTCACGGTGTCGAAGGCTGGCAGGCGCTGGAAGAAACAATAAAGTACATACGGGCTAAGTATCCCGACCAGTTTATAATTGCTGATGCAAAGCGAGGAGATATCGGCAACACAAGCCGAATGTACGCCAAGACGTTCTTTGAACGTCTTGATGCTGACGCGATTACAGTGGCGCCCTATATGGGTGAGGACAGTGTAACTCCGTTTCTCGCCTACGAGGATAAATGGACCGTCCTGCTCGCACTGACATCGAACAAGGGCAGCAACGACTTTCAGATGATACCCGACAAAAACGGTCATCTGCTTTTCGAACGCGTTCTCAAGCGTTCTCAGCGGTGGGGATCACCGGTCAACATGATGTTCGTCGTAGGCGCCACTCAGGGCGAACTCTTCAAGAACGTGCGTGCGGTTGCCCCGCGTAATTTCCTCCTTGTCCCCGGTGTGGGCGCACAGGGCGGAAGCCTTGACGAGGTCGCCGAATACGGGATGAACGACGAATGCGGTCTGCTCGTCAATTCAAGTCGCGGAATTATTTACGCAGGCAATGATGAGACTTATGCGCAGGCTGCCGCCGCCGAAGCATCTAAACTGGCCGAACGGATGCGGGCTCAACTTGCGGAACACGGAGTTCTCTGACTCATCGTTTCTCAATCCGCAGATTCTACCTGCAAGTGCAAAATTAGGCAATAAATTTGAAGAACTCA
>CAZETN010000118.1:0-4797 GCA_964514475.1 uncultured Bacteroides sp. | reverse complement strand
CCCAGTCCCTCGCCCTTGCTGGCGCCCTTGACGAGGCCGGCGATATCCACTATCTCGACCGTAGCCGGAACAATCGACTTCGGATTGCACATCTCGACCAGACGGGTCAGGCGGTCGTCGGGGACGGTTATCACACCCACATTAGGTTCGATGGTGCAGAACGGGAAATTGGCCGACTGTGCCTTGGCGTTTCAAAGACAGTTGAAGAGTGTTGACTTGCCCACATTGGGGAGTCCTACTATGCCGCATTGCAGTGCCATAAATATATAGTTTGTTTTGTTTGTTTTTTCAGAGGTTCCATAGCAAAAACCGCCGCGCACAGCGTTAAGCAGTGATGAGCAGCGGTTTTTGGTACCCGAAGTGGGACTCGAACCCACACAGCCATAATGGCCAAGGGATTTTAAGTCCCTCGTGTCTACCATTCCACCATTCGGGCCGGCATTTTTTGTTTGCTGACGCAAAGGTACGGATTTTTCTTCAATTGCCAAATAATTTGTACTTTTGAACCGTTTTTCCGCTAAATGCATGCGCCGCAGCGTTACGCGTGAACATTCGGCAAACACCGCGGGTTTATTCAGCAACCCCAAAATCGCATAGGCACATCAATTTGCCTGATTAAATCTGATTTTCAAGACTTACGTGTTAAAAGAAAGTATATTGATATGAATGTCAACCAGCTTAAACGGCATGTGACCGATATGCTTGCCGGTACGGTAGGCGGTGAGGAGGCGCCCGCGATGTCGCGCGAAATCATACGGCATCTGCTGGGGCTGGAGCCGGCCCAGGCGGTGCTTGCCGGAGACCGACCCGTCGAGACCCTGACAGAGCAGGCCGCCGAACGCATAGTGAAACGCGTAAATGACGGCGAGCCGCTGCAATACGTGCTGGGGTCGGCTTACTTCATGGGCATGGAATTCAAGGTGACGCCGGCGGTCCTGATTCCGAGACCCGAGACGTCGCAGCTTGTCGACATTATAACCGACGATATGAGGGGCAGGCAAAATCTGCGAGTCCTCGATGTCGGAACCGGAAGCGGCTGCATTGCCATTTCGCTCTGCCGCGCATTGCCATTCGCCGAGGTCTCCGGCATGGACATCAGCGCAGAGGCCCTTGCCGTGGCACGCGAAAACGGGGCCGCGATGAAAACGCCGGTACGCTGGCTGCAGGCCGACATCCTTACACTGTCGCCGCAACCCGACTCATACGACGTAATAGTCAGCAACCCGCCCTATATAGCGGAATTCGAAAAGACATCGATGGACCCGCGCGTATATGACCATGAGCCGCAAACTGCGCTTTTTGTCCCCGACAGCGACCCTCTGCGTTTCTACCGGGCAATCACGCATTTCGCCGCCACAGCCCTTGCCGGTGACGGTGTCCTCTATTTCGAAATAAACCCGCTGTTTGTCGACGGCCTGCGCCATATATTGTCCGGCGCAGGTTTCGGCAACGTGGACATAATCCGCGACTTTCGCGGAAATTACCGTTTTGCCGTATGCCGTCGATGAACCACAAGCCCCGAACAGTCTCCCCTTCCGAAGCTATAAAGCGTCTTGAGTCCTTGTGCGTCAAGGCCGAACGCTGCACGGCCGAACTGCGTCTGAAACTCAGGACATGGCAGATTACTCCGGCCCAGGCCGACTCCATAATCGACAGTCTGGTGAAACGACGTTTCGTTGACGATTCGCGTTTCGCACATTCGGTGGTTCATGACAAATTTACCTTCGAACGGCGCGGACGCCTGTACCTGCGCCAGTATCTGCGCGGAAAACGTATAGCGGAGGCGGATATAGAAAACGCCCTCGCCGAAATCGACGAGGACGCGTATCTTGAAAACTTGCGTCTGACATTGCTCAGCCGGGTTCGGTTGTCGCCGCAGCTGACCGAAACTTTCGAAGGACGCACCCGGCTGTTCAGGTATGCCGTTACCCGCGGCTACGAGCCGGCGCTGGTGTCCGACGGGCTGAAACAGCTGCTGGCGCAGCTTCCTTGCAACTGAACCGCATCAAGGCATCAGTCCGCAAGGCACTCGTCAAGACCGGCGATAATCTTATCGGGATTAAGGTTCTGGCCGATGAATACCAGTTTTACCATTCGGTCGCCGTATACTTCGTCCCAGTCGCGGCGAAGCAGGGCGTCATTGCGCATCATCTCGGCCAGTTCGTCGGCCGGAGCCGTGGCACACCAGTATCCCGACTGACGCAGGTTTTTCTGTGTGCCGGCGGTTTCGAACAGGTAGCTCATGCTCAGATTGTTCGAGAAGTACAGCACGCCCTTTGAACGTATCACACCCTTTGGCCACATCTTGTCGGCAAAATAGTCGAATTTGTTCAGGTCAAAAGGCTTGCGCCGGAAATATACAAAAGTCGTAATGCCATACTCTGCGGCATGGTCATGATCACCCCCGTGCTCGTGGTCATGATGGTCATGGTGATGATGGTCGTGCCCGTGCTCATGATGATGGTCATGGTCATGGTCATGATCGTGCTCATGGTCGTGGTGATGGCCGTCGATTATACGGGTCTCGTTCTCGCCCTCCACGCCCTGCACCCAGGCCGCCGAGGTTGCTACCTCCTCAAAGTTGAACGAACCTGTACCGAGCAGGTTCTCAAGAGGGACATCACAGTAGTCACACTCAAGTATCCGCGCCTTGGGCTGCAGGGCGTGCACTATGTCGCGCAGATGCCGCGCCTCGTGAGGCTGTACCTCGGAGATTTTATTGAGAATGACCGTATTGCAGAACTCAATCTGGTCGACCACCAGAGCTGTCAGGTTACCCTCTTTTTCTTCATCCGAAGCATCGCGTATATCCAGCAGGTCCTGACCGTGACCGAATTCCTCGGTAAGACGAAGCGCGTCGACGACAGTAACGATCGAGTCAAGCACGGGAACTCCTTTTTCGGTATAAGCGGGGTCCATGCGCGGCATCATGGCTATAGTGCGGGCAATCGGCGCCGGGTCGCAGATACCGCTGGCCTCGATTACTATATAGTCGAACTTGCCCGACTGTGACAGGTCGGCGAGCTGTTGTATCAGGTCGGTCTGCAGCGAACAGCAGATACAGCCGTTGGACAGAGCCACCAGGTCGTTGTTCTGGTCATTGTTCTGACCTACGATGCCTCCCTTCTGTACAAGTTCGGCATCGATATTGACTTCGCCGAGATCATTGACTATTACCGCGAAGCGATAGCCCTTTTCGTTGTTGAGTATGCGGTTAAGCAGTGTTGTCTTGCCGCTGCCGAGATACCCGGTCAGCAGCAGAACCGGAATTTGAGTCTTGCTCATTGTATTTTGGTTAATAGTTGTTGGTCTTCTTACTTTCTAAATCACAAATCGATAAGCTGTACTTTGCGGGCACCGATGCGTGCCTCGATATACTTACGCAGTTTATCGCGTTCGGAATCGCTGACCGGACGACGGAAACGGACAAGAGCCACCTCGGTAGTGTCCAGGGCACCGGTGCCGATATTGCAGAACACATTGCGGCTTACCGAAATATCCTCGACATCCGGGAACACGACCTTCAGCTCGGGAGCCATATACGCGCCGAGCGTGTCGCGACGTTCGACGCCAGACAGCAGATTGTGCAGCGAGTCGATAGTGGCCTGACGCTGCAGGATGGCCGTCTGGGCGGCATTATAGACTTCGTTTATCGAAGCGGCGTGCGAAACCGACTGTGTGACCGTCTGTCCGCCTTGCAGCACACTCAGCTGCACGTCCTTCAGCCCGTAGCGGGTAAGCCGGGGCTGCAGCGCCATCATCAGCGAATCGTGCGGAAGCACGCGGCCCACAAGCACGACTTCGATGCGGCGCACACCCTTGCTGTCGGTGGCATTCTCGCTCAGCACCTGCGTGCCGGGGAAGTTCATCTCCTCGGCGACAAACTTTTCGGCGTTTAGCCTGAAGGTATTCTGTCGCAGCATGTTGTATGTCAGATATATGCTGGGCAGCAACGTAAGCACGGCAATTGTATAGACCCAACGGCGCACACGCCGCGCCCGTTCGGGATCGGACGACTGCTTGACGTTGAATTTCAGGATTTTTACGCCGATAAATGTCGAAAGAGCGATAAAAATCGAATTTATGACGAACAGATATGCCGCTCCCAGAAAATACTGCGGCTGCAGCGTGGCCACACCGTAACCGACTGTACACAGCGGCGGCATCAGAGCCGTGGCTATGGCCACGCCGGGTATGACATTGCCTTTTGACCGCGATGACATGCCCACTATGCCTGCTGCGCCTCCGAAAAAGGCAATCAGCACGTCATAAATTGTCGGCGACGTACGGGCGAGCAGCTCCGAGTGACTTTCGCTGACCGGTGAAATCAGAAAATATACCGCAGACGCCGCAACCGAAATGAGAGCCGCCATCAGCAAGTTGCGGCCCGAACGTCTGAGCAGGTCAAAATCCTCTATACCCACACCCAGGCCTATACCGATTATAGGACCCATCAGCGGCGATATGAGCATGGCGCCGATAATCACCGCCGTCGAATTTGTGTTCAGACCCAGCGACGCAACCAGTATCGCAAAAACCAAGATGTAGCTGTTTGAACCGCGGAAGGATATGCCCTGGCGTATCTCGTCCTCGATTGACGACTGATCCTCGACGTATCCGCGCAGCGAAAAATAGTCGCCCCACAGCGCCGACAGCGCCTGTTTTATCTTTGATGCCATAATGCGAAAAATGTGTGTTAGCGCGATTCCGGCCTATGCCGGTATCGGCAAAATTACAAATCTTATCTTTGGGAAAATCAAATAATCCGCTAAGAATAAGAAGTTTGTGCGGATTGTC
>CAZETN010000117.1:0-4858 GCA_964514475.1 uncultured Bacteroides sp. | reverse complement strand
TGGGTCAGATGATGGAAAAGGTAAAACTGCCCGAACCGCGTGCGCGGCGCACCGACGAGGAGATACGCCTGCAGTGCCCGTGGGCCGCAACCGGAAAACACGGCCGCAAGACACGCAACGTAGTCACCTCGCTCGAGCTTGACTCGGCGGCTATGGAAAAGAACAACGAACGCCTGCAGCGGACCTACGCCGAAATACAGCGCAACGAGGTGCGCTTCAAGGAGTATTACCCCGATGACGCCGAATACCTCATCGTGGCCTTCGGCACAGTGGCGCGCATCGCCCTCAAGGCCATAGAGGAAGCTCGCCAGAAGGGTGTCAGGATCGGACTGCTCCGCCCCGTCACCCTGTGGCCGTTCCCATCGGACCGTATCGCGGAACTTGCCGGACAGGTAAAGGGAATACTGACCGTCGAGCTCAATGCCGGCCAGATGATCGAGGACGTGCGCCTGGCCGTCAACGGCAGGGTGCCCGTCTTCCACTTCGGCCGCATGGGCGGCATGATTCCGACCCCCGGCGAAATTCTCGAAGCCTTCAACAGCGACTTCCCAGAGGCCGCCTGCAAGTCCAACTCCTAACACAGCAACATAATGGAACCTGAAGATATCATCAAAGCCGAAAACAAGACATACCAGCGTCCGCGCCTGCTGCTGGACGTCAACACCCACTACTGCCCCGGCTGCAGCCACGGCGTGGTTCACAAACTGATCGCCGAGGTCATCGAGGAACTTGGCATGGAGGATACCGCCGTAGGCGTAGCTCCGGTAGGCTGTGCGGTGTTCGCATACAACTATATCGACATCGACTGGATTGAGGCCGCACACGGCAGAGCACCCGCCATCGCCACAGCCGTAAGCCGCCTCAATCCCGAAAACGTGGTGTTCACCTATCAGGGCGACGGCGACCTGGCCGCTATCGGCACCGCCGAGACCATCCACGCGTCGAACCGCGGCGAGGACATCGTTATCGTATTCATAAACAACGCCATATACGGCATGACCGGCGGACAGATGGCCCCCACCACCCTCTTGGGTCAGAAAACCGCCACCACCCCATACGGACGCCGCGCCGACCTGAACGGCTATCCCCTCAAAATCAGTGACATCCTGGCCGCCCTTGACGGCACCTGCTACGTAACCCGTCAGACAGTACACACCCCCGCGGCCGTACGCAAGGCGAAGGCAGCCCTCAAGAAGGCATTCCTCAACGCCAAGGCCAAACGCGGCACATCGGTGGTCGAGGTTGTCTCCACCTGCAACTCGGGCTGGAAACTGTCGCCCGCCGACTCAAACAAGTGGATGGCCGAGCACATGACCGCCAAATACCCTCTGGGCGACCTCAAGGACATCGAAAACGCCCATATCCAGTAACCCTCATTAGAAAGACCATCATGAAAGAAGAAATCATCATAGCCGGTTTCGGCGGTCAGGGCGTTCTCTCAATGGGTAAAATCCTGGCTTACGGCGCTCTCATGGACGACCGCGAAGTGACATGGATGCCCGCATACGGACCCGAACAGCGCGGCGGTACCGCCAACGTTACCGTAATCATCTCCGACCAACCCATCTCGTCGCCTATCGTCGACAGCTACGACACCGCAGTAATCCTGAACCAGCGACTGCTGGTTCAGGATTACTGCGGTGTCGTAGCTGTCGACACCGCAGTAATCCTGAACCAGCAGTCGCTGGACAAATTCGAAAGCAAGGTAAAACCCGGAGGCACCCTCATCTACGACCCCTATGGCATCCACCGTCCCCCGCAGCGCACCGACATAACCGTCGTTCCCGTAGCTGCCACCGACGCCGCCATTGCCATCGGCAACGCCAAAACCTATAATATGCTCCTGCTCGGCAGCCTGCTTAAGGTACGTCCTCTTGTCCCCGACGAAGCAATCATACGCGGCCTCGAGAAGACGCTCCCCGAACGCCACCACCACCTCATCCCCCTCAACCGCGAGGCCATCTCCCGCGGCAAAGACCTCGTGAAATAACCCCGCCACGCACCTGCATATCGCGGTCCGACAAAACTTAAAGATATACGAGTCCGATATATGCAATCAGCACAAAGTCTGCTGATTGCATATATCGGACTCGTGCCTTTTAACGCATCCCATTCAGTGAATACTTCGACAAATCCTGAAATTCGACATTCTCTATCAATATACGGCTTTTACACGCGCCTTATCATGTCACATATATCCTTTCTCCGTCACCAGATTAACAGTTTTTGTCGGGAAAGATTTGAATGCAGGGATGCGACCTTATCATATGAAATAAAACCGACACGGGTTCTTATAGCAGAATATATAGAGGCATTGATTTTATCGCTGAATTCATTCTCGCGATGGCCATTGGCGACAATATAGAACGAAGAAAAGAAATCCTGGAGTTCATAAAATTTTGACAAGGAGTTTCTGATATCCGTAGTATGCTCGACTTCATAAAAGTAAGTTGGCATGCGTCTTTCGTTAAACCAAATCACATCTACCGTTCTGGCCTTGCGCAATAGATTATCAAATGTAAATTTTGGAATAAGCCTGTGGTCGGTTATATCCCCAAGCTCTTTATCTATAAATAAGCGGTGCCGGTCTTGCGCAGGAACATATGTCGTAAAATTCCGATAATGTCCTATTTCAACCAAGAGTCCTTGATAATAGGCATGACTGAAGAGCTCAGCACTTCTGGAGTCCCCTTCCTTTAGCCTGAATTTCTTAAGTACTTCATCCCGAATTTCCTCAAGAGCCCACAGGCCCGGTTGTACACGAAAAAACGCATCACTTAACTATACAATCCTCCTGACGCTTGCTTCCGGAGTTTTGGTCTTCCATGTTGAGAAATCCATAACTTCGTTAAGCCGTCGTAAAGTCGCGTAACCACCCTGGCTGCGCATGGCCTCGATTACCTGTTGTTCCTGTGTCATTTCAGATTAGCGTTTCTTCTACGAACAAAAGTACAAATAATTTTTGTCATGGCAATATAACATCGGATTATGCGATTCAGGACCACACTCTTCGGGATTATAATATATTTGGCATACGATTAAATTTTTATTCGGGCCAAACAATGAGCCGGTTCCTATGCTCAAGAATCTTGCGAGAAAAAATCGGAAAATCCTGTTCGGGGACGAATTCGCCGCGCTCCTCAATCATCGTTTTTCTGAGCTGAAAGGAGCTAAATGAATAGCGGGCCCGAGCGCCTTAAAGCCGGTGCCCGGGCCATAATCTACATTGAGTTATTAAAGTCAAAAACCGTATGATTTATACCGTTACTCGGCGGGAGGGGCGGTGTAGACGTAGGCGCCGAGGTCGGGGGCGCTGCCGCGCGGGAGGCCGTAGGCGTCAAGGGTGGCGGCGGGGAGGGTGAGCGACGGGTCGGCGGCACCGATGGCCGGACTGTCTTCTTTGAGGCGGTAATCAAAAATGTAATCGTTGCGGACGGTGTAGTACAGGGGATCGGCATCCCAAAGGCAGCTTATGAAGTTGGCGTCATCGCTGCCTTTGCTCTTGAGCAGACATTTGCGCAGGAAGACCTGGGTGCCGGTGAGGTCGCCGTGGCTGATGTCGGGGCCGAGGCCGTATATGATGCTGTTAGTGATTTCGGCGGCAGTGACGGGGGTACGGTCGGTCTCGCCGGTACCCACGCCTCCTCCGTTATAGGGATTGGAGTCGCTGTCGAGTCCGAGATGATCGAACTGCAGGGCTGCTCCGCCTATGGCGCTGAACAGATAGTAGTTGGCGAAGGTACAGTGGTTGAAGATGTGTCTGCCCCCCGAAAGCTGTACCACTCCGTTGGCGGCTTCGGCGAACTCGCAGCCTGTGGCGGTGACATCGGCGTCGTAGACTTCGAGAACTCTGTCGCCCGAGTTACGCAGCCGCGAGTTGTGCAGAGTAAGTTTGGGAGTATCGCCCGGAGTGCCGTCACCGGTGACTATAACACCATACCAGGTATTGCGCACCGAGGTATGACCCAGATAATTGTCATGCGAGGAAAGGGTGAACTGCAGGCCTTCCCACTGCCGCGACATCAGGTCGAAAGTGATGTCGGTGATGACATTTCCGGTGCGGTCGCCGCGAAGTTCGACGGGGTTCGCGACCGTGCCCTCGGCGCGCAAGGTCCCGCGCACAACCATTGTGGCGCCGTCATGAAAATACAGGCGTGCGCCGGCGGGAAGAATGAGCCGCGCATCGCGGGCAACCACCAGCGAATCGAAAATCTGATACGGACGCGTGGCGCTAAAGGTAACGTCGCCTTCGACGATATGGCCGTACAGCCTCTCCACATCCTGGCCGATTGCAGAGACAACAATCTGACTGGTGACTCCGTTGGTGACAAAATCGACATTGGCATCAATCTGCACCGGCAGGTCGGCGTCGTTGACAGGCAGCGTGGCCTCCACCATGACGAAAATCGAGTCCTTGGCGCGGATTTCCACATCATGAAACTCGCTTCCGCTGAGACCGTCGACATTGAGGCGGAACAGGGCGCCGTTGGCGCCCGACATACGTATATCACTGATTATTATACCCTTGTCATGGCGGTTGTATACCGTAAACTTATGTGTGGTGGTGACCTCGTCGGTAAATACGGTACCCATCTTCAGCGTATCCACTGAAAAGGCCGGCTGCGATGACGGCGACGTCGTCACACCGTCCTCGATGCACGAAACCGACAGTATGGCCAGCATGATGCCGGCCATAATTCCCGTTATATATCTGAACTTATCCATTATTTTGCTATTCAATAATTTAATAACGGATAACGGGACTATTTATTGTTTGCGCCGAAGCAAGTCGTCGATGAGGGCGGCTGCAGTGTTGTCGGCGGCATCGCCGTGTCCGAGGCGACCGCGCATTTGAAGA
>CAZETN010000116.1:0-4889 GCA_964514475.1 uncultured Bacteroides sp. | reverse complement strand
TAGAGCATCTGACTGTTAATCAGAGGGTCGTTGGTTCGAGTCCATCTTGAAGCGCCTGCAAAAGCGGTGTATCAGCAAAACTGACACACCGCTTTTTATATTCCATCACCTGTCGTATCGGACCTTCGCCGATACCGGCGGGGCGTTCGGAACACTAAAACACCGGTTATAAAAACATTCCCGCGAAAATGCTCTCTATGGGAGGGCTTTCGCGGGAATATGGTTATGCGGAGGCGTAAGTCGATGCCGGGCGAGACAGCCCGGACCGACGGGATTAACGGCGGCGACGCGCCTGCTGTTTCTGCTGTTCACGCAAGTAGGCTTCCTGTTTCTTCTGGGCCTCTTCGAGGCGAGCCATAAAGCCGCTCTTTTTGCGGGGCTTCTTGGCATTGGCCAGAAGTTCGGCGCGCACCTTGTCCTCGTTGGTGAACAGGCGGAAGGCGTAAGTCTGCAGGATGGTGACGAGCAGGAACACGAAGTAGTACAGCGACAGGCCGGCGGCGTAGTCGTTGAAGAAGAACAGGAACATCAGGGGCATGAGGTACATCATCCACTTCATGCCGGGCATCTGGCCGGTAGAAGGCTGATTCTGCATGTTGATGTAGGTATAGATGATGTTGACAACAGTCATCAGCAGGCAGAAGAGGCTGAGATGGTTACCCAGGAAGGGAATGGAGAAAGGCAACGTGAAGATGTAGTCGGGTGCCGACAGGTCATGCGCCCACAGGAAGCTCTGGCCACGGAGCTCGATTGCCGTCGGGAAGAAGGAGAACATGGCGATAAGGACGGGCATCTGAAGCAACATGGGCAGACAGCCGGCAAACGGACTGGCTCCGGTGCGCGAATACAGCGCCATGGTTTCCTGGCTGCGCTTGGCGGCGTTCTCCTGACCGGGATACTTGTCGTTGATTTCCTTGATTTCGGGGGCGAGAACGCGCATCTTGGCCTGGCTGCGGTAGCTCTTGTAGGTGAAGGGGAAGAGCACGAGTTTGACAATGAGCGTTATCAGAATGATAATCAGTCCGTAGTTGTGGATAAATCCTCCCAGAAACTGGAACAGCGGAATTACACACCAGCGGTTGATCCAGCCGAATATGCCCCAGCCTACGTTGACAAGCTTGTTAAGCTGCAGGTCGACACTGTCATCGCCTTCGGCGGCGTAGGCCTTGTCCATGCTGTCGTCGATGGATGACAGCAGCGGATAGCTGTTCGGACCGAAGTAGAATGTGAATGCTGCCGGACTGGCCTCGGCCGAGGAGTACGGGAAGGTAGCATCCATGCTGAAGTCCTTGAGGATATTCGAGTCCTTTCTGATTTTGCTGTCAAGGTTGGCCGATTCGAAGCGGTTGCGGGCAATTATCACAGACCAGAAGAACTGGTTTTTGAACGCCACCCATTTCAGGGCGCCCTTTACCTCCTCGCTGTCATCCTTGTTCGACGACATGTCATCGGGGCTGTCGCCGACCGACTTGTAATATATTGCCGAGTTACGCTCCTCGAAAGTACGTCCGGTCTCGTTGCGGCCAAGCTCCTGCGTCCATTTGAAACGCATGGCCGAGCGGGTCGTCGGAATAACCGATGCCATGTTTTTCTGCTGTATCTCCAGACTCACCAGATAGTCGGCGGCATGCACGCGATACACCATGTCGAATGAGGCCCCCCCCTGCATGGGGAGACTCATGACCACGGTGGTGTCGTCGGGCTGCGACAACCTGAAGTTGAGGTCGGCAGTGCTGATGCGCTGAGTCGCCGTCTCGAACTCGAAGCCGTAGACACCGGTCTTGCTGTCGTACAGCACCACATCGGTGGCCGGCTTTGTGGTATCGGTTTTGTACTTCGGAAGCACCACCTTGGTTATGGCGCCGCCCTTCGAGCTGAAAGTAAGGTCAAGGTTGGCGCTTTTTACTGTGACTGTCTTGTCCTCACCGCCGATAAACGGGGCGAACATGCCATAACGGGCTGACTGCAGAGAGTCTGCCAAAGCGCGCGATGCCGAGTCCGAACCCAACATGGCAAGCTCGTCGGCCGTGGGCGCCGGCTTGGTGTCATCGTTTTTTTCAGTGCCTCTTTTGTTTGTGTTTTCGGTCTGCTGGGCGGGATTCTGGCACAGGGTGAATCCCAGGAGCACCAGACCTATCAGCAACAGGCCTATCAGACTGTTTTTATCCACTTGTTTGTTGTTTAGGCGTCGGTTTCAGGCGTCAGGACAGATTGGCCGGCATCACGTATGCCGCCGTCAGCCCGATTACCGATCGCTAATTATTAATCATCAGTTATTCAGCGAGTGTCCGCTCCTCGCCATATGCGATGGCGGCTTTGACAAACGACAGGAAGATGGGGTTGGGATGCAGTACCGTCGACGAGTATTCGGGGTGATACTGGGTGCCGATATACCAGCGCTTTTCGGGAAGCTCGACAACCTCCACCAGCCCCGTTTCGGGATTGATGCCGGTACATTTCATCCCGGCGGCTTCATAGCGCTCGCGATAGTCGTTGTTGAACTCGAAACGGTGACGGTGACGCTCGCTGACTTCATCCTTGCCGTAGGCTTCGACCACGCGCGAGCCCGGTGTCAGCTTGCAACGGTAAGCGCCCAGGCGCATGGTACCGCCCTTATCGGTGACGCTCTTCTGTTCCTCCATCAGGTCGATTACATTGTCCGGAGTATTCGACTCCATCTCCGTCGAATTGGCCTGCGGCAGTCCCATGACGTCGCGGGCATACTCGATTACCATACACTGCATGCCCAGGCAGATGCCAAAAGTGGGAATGTCATGCTCACGGCAGTATTTCAGAGCCACGAATTTGCCCTCGATGCCGCGGTTGCCGAAACCAGGGGCAACCACCACGCCATCCATGCCGCGAAGTTTCTCGTCGACATTTCCTTCGTCGAGTTTCTCGGAATGTATATATATCAGATTGAGTTTATGGCCGTTATAGGTAGCCGCCTGAAACAGCGCCTCGTTAATCGACTTGTATGCGTCCTGCAGTTCGACATATTTGCCCACCAGGCCGATGGTGAGCGTTTTCGAGGCCGCGTGCATACGGTCAAGGAAGTCGAGCCACGGCTGCATGTGTATCTCGCCCCAGGGGTGGGGAGTATGGGTGTGGCGGAGCACGATCTCGTCAAGGAGCTGACGGTGCATGGCCACGGGCACCTCGTAAATCGAGGGCAGGTCGATACTCTGTATCACCGCATCGGGAGCCACGTTGCAGAACTGCGCTATCTTGCGGCGCACATCGGCGTTGATATCCTTTTCGGTGCGGAGCACCAGCACATCGGGCTGTATGCCCATCTCCTGCAGTTTCTTGACACTGTGCTGCGTAGGCTTGGTCTTAAGTTCCTTGGCGGCACGGATATACGGCACGTATGTCAGATGCACGCATACCGAGTTGTCGCCAAGTTCCCAGCGAAGCTGACGCACAGCCTCCAGGAAGGGCAGACTCTCGATGTCGCCGACAACACCTCCGATTTCGGTAATGACGAAGTCGAAGTTACCCGTATTGCCGAGGGCTTTGACCCGACGTTTGATTTCGTCTGTGATATGCGGGATAATCTGCACCGTCTTGCCCAGGTACACGCCCTCGCGCTCCTTCTTGATCACCGACTGATAGACACGGCCCGTGGTGACATTGTTGGCGCGGGTGGTCTGGATATCGGTAAAGCGCTCGTAGTGGCCCAGGTCAAGGTCCGACTCATAGCCGTCCACCGTCACATAGCACTCGCCGTGCTCGTAAGGGTTAAGCGTGCCCGGGTCGATATTGATGTACGGGTCAAACTTCTGAATAGTGACCCGATACCCGCGGGCCTTGAGCAGGTTGGCCAGCGACGATGAAATAATGCCTTTGCCCAGCGACGAGACCACGCCGCCGGTAACGAAAATATATTTTGTTTCCACAGTCAGTTAAACTTTATCGTTCAAACAATTAACGTGTACGACATGCAAAAACGCATATCGCCTACAAAGTTACAAAAAATTCTCCACCCGCGCCCTCTCCCCGCACAAAAAAGAGCGCCCCCCTCACGGCTCTTTCATTTAAGAAAGTCCTGCCCTTCGGGGAATATTGATACTTTATAGCGGCCATCGGCGCGTCTTTGTCCTCAGGATTCATGCTTTCCTCCATATCAGGCATGATTTTTGAGGCATAACTAAGGAATGCTTAAATTTCTAATTACCAGCAAAACAGGCTGTAAAAAAAGTTGGCCAAGTGTCAGATTTTTCGTAACTTTATAGTTGCAAATAAATCAGTTATGAATAAAATCAAGCCACTTGACCAAGTATGTTCGACCGGCGCATCTGCGCTCAATCACAATGCAAAAGTACAAAAAAAATCAGACCCGGGGGACAGCATCTTTGACAGACTGATAGATTTTGCCGCAGCCGTCCCGGATTTCCGTAGGACGGACAGGGGCAATATCCGTCATCGCCTTGAGGACATCATCATGCTGATGATTCTAGCCCGGGCATCAAAGTGTGTGGGACGTGCGGAGATAATCGAATTCGGCAGGCACAATTTCAAAAAGTTACGCAAGATCGGGCTGCTCAGGAACGGCGTTCCGTCGGAACCGACGCTGTGTCGTATAGAGAATGGCATCAATGATCCGGACATGGCCGACAGCATGCAGGAGTTCGCACAGAAGTATCAAAGGGAGCTGCTTGATGAATCAGGTATCGGAGAGATAATCTGCGTCGACGGCAAGGCCGAGCGTGGCACGGTTCAGGAAAACGGGCGCAATCCGGATATAGTGTCGGCATATTCATTCAATACGGGCATCACGCTGGCGACAGTGGCCTGTCAGGAAAAAAGCAACGGGATAAAGGCCGTCCCGCAACTTATTGACAAAATCGATGTCACAGGAAAGGTCGTCACAGCCGACGCTATGTCCC
>CAZETN010000115.1:0-4929 GCA_964514475.1 uncultured Bacteroides sp. | reverse complement strand
CGCAAACCAGGCGAATGTAGGCCACACACTGTCGGTAGACCCAACAATCGATTATCTTAACTACGCCGAAGAAGAAGAACCCGAACTTGATATCTACGAAGAAGGCTGGGACTCGAACCGCGTAAACTGCTACTCGGGAATGCACGTCCCCGACCGTGTAGTCATTACCGGCCTCGACAAGTTCTGCATGCCTCCCCCCTGGTACATAACCAGTCCCTACGGCTATCGCCGCCGCTTCCGCCGCATGCACAAAGGCGGCGACCTCGAACTCAACATCGGCGACACAATACGCGCCGCGTTTGACGGTCGTGTACGACTGACCAAATACGAGGCCCGCGGTTACGGAAAATACGTGGTCGTACGCCACACCAACGACCTCGAGACCGTATACGGGCACCTTTCCCGCTTCCTGGTAGAGCCTGGTACTTACGTCAAGGCAGGCGACCCGATAGCCCTTGGCGGCAACACCGGCCGCAGCACCGGACCGCACCTGCACTTCGAGACCCGTTACATGGGATATGCCATCAACCCGATGGCCATTTTCGACTTCGCCAACCAGACCACACACACCGACAGCTACACATTCGACAAGCGCACATACACTCAGGCGCGCAACTACTCGCCTGAGGCAAACGCCGAATATGCCCGCAGTTACAACAGCCAGACCCGCACCAACCGCACTGCGACAAGCCGTACATCATCCAGCAGGTCAAAGACAGTAACCGTACGCAAGGGCGACTCGCTCAGCCGTATAGCAGCACGCAACAACACCACTGTAAAAAAGCTGTTAAGGCTCAATAACTTAAAGAGCACATCCAAATTGCAACCGGGTCAGCGCATTCGTGTCAGCTGACGCAAATACCGCGCAGCGCGACGCCCGCCCCAAAACGGCGGGCGTTACGCATATCATAAACCGGAGAGCCGGATTATAACAGTCCGAAATAATCTGGCGTCATCAGTATTCCGAGGACTCTCCGCACTTCCGGCGGCAGCCGCTGCATACATCAATCTCAACGACCAACTACAGAAACCGATATGGTACAACAAGGCGACATAGTCAGATTTTTGAACGCCGTAGGCGGAGGCCGCGTAGCTCGTATAGCCGGCGGAATGGCCTACGTCGAAGACGAAGACGGATTTGAAACCCCCGTACTACTGCGCGAATGCGTGGTGGTACGCACCGCGGCACAGGCAGCCGCCGACAAACCGAAGTCTTCCGCATTCAAAGGCAAAACAGCCGACCGGCAAGCCCATGAGGCTGCCGTTGAAAAAGCACGCGCCGAACATACCTCGGCGCCGAAACCTGTCACCCCCGCCGCTCCCGAACCCGTAACACTGTCACAGGCCGACATAGCAGAGACCGAAGGCGGCGACATACTCAACGTCACCCTCGGGTTCGAGGCAACCGACATCAAACGTCTGAGCGCAAGCCACTATGAGGCATCGCTCGTAAATGATTCCAACTACTATCTGTACTTTACACTGCTTACCCGAGCCGATGACGAGGACGAATGGACTGACCGCTACGACGGGATTGTCGAGCCCAACATACAGGTGCATCTTGACACATACAGCAATGCAGACGTAGCGCGTTTCGATTTCATCGCCGTACAGCTCATCGCATTCAAACGTGAACGCGCATTCCGCCGACAGGCTCCCGTATGCACCGAGTACAAAGCCGATACTACAAAATTTTTCAAACTACACTGTTTCAAGCCGTCGCCGTATTTCGACACGCCGGCCATAACCTTCAACATCGTACGCGACGGCAGGCCTGTCAGCGGCGAAACCGCCGAAGCGCTGGCCGCCCTGCGAGTTGCGAGCCTGCAGCCAGACCCGGGTCCTCAGGGCGCACCCGAACCTTCAGCCGAGAAGCTGCCCGACCGCATTGATCTGTCGCAGTTCGAGCCGTCGCTACGCCGCTCGCTGCGCAACAAAGTACGCAACGACGCGAAAAACGTGCGCAAACCTCGCGCCGCCGTGAGCAAGAGCAGCCGACCCGGCGAGCCCATAGAGGTCGACCTGCACATCGACAGCCTGCTCGACAACACCCGCGGCATGTCCAGCGCAAACATCCTCAACTACCAGATTGACACTTTCCGTCAGGTGATGGACGAAAACCGGCACAACCACGGAAGCAAAATCGTTTTCATCCACGGCAAAGGCGACGGCATACTGCGCCAGGCCCTGATGAAGGAACTCAACCACCGCTACAAAGGATGTCACGCCGAGGATGCGTCGTTTGCGCGCTATGGATACGGTGCCACCGAAGTCACCATAAAATAGACCTTCCTCCTGTCATCAAATCTCAGTCCGGAAAACGGGGCTGAACAACCTAACGGCACACTACAACTGTTATTTATAGCAGGCCATCCAATCCACTACCAGAACCTCATTATTGGCATATTATGATTTTATACTTCTCCGGCACCGGCAACACCCGTCATTGTGCCGAACTGCTGGCCGCAAAACTGGGCGAGGCAACACACGAACTTACCACAAGCGAGCTACGCCAACCCGCCGAAGCCACGATATCCATTGCGGGCGGACAGCGGCTGATTTTCATGTTCCCCACTTACAGCTGGGGCATACCTCCGGTTGTGGAGGGCTTTCTGCGCCATGCCGACTTCGATGCAGACCCCGGCACCGAGGTCTGGATGGTGACTACCTGCGGCGACGACATAGGCAAGACGGCAACCATGTGGCGACGCATCATGGAAGGCCGCGATTTCAACGTCTGCTCTGCATTCTGCATACAGATGCCAAATACATACGTGTGCATGAAAGGCTTTGACGTGGACAGTCCCGACACCGAAACCGCAAAGATAAAAGCCCTGCCGGCACGTATCGACCTTATAGCGTCACGCATAGCCGCACACGACACAGCGGGCGGCGATGACGTCGTCACCGGACGTTATGCGTGGATTAAAAGCCACATCATACGCCCCTGGTTCATACGCCATGCCATGTCGTCGCGCCCCTTCTACGCCAGCGACCACTGCAACAACTGCGGTCTGTGCCGACGCTCATGTCCCATGGAAAACATTATCCCCGGCAACGGCGCCCGTCCGGCATGGGGCAACCACTGCACGATGTGTCTGCGCTGTTACCATATCTGCCCCACACACGCCATCCATTACGGCAAAGCATCGGACGGAAAAGGCCAGTACCGGAGATACATCAAAACCGAAAGATAAAAAAGGCTCCCCCCCTCCGCATTTTTCATTCGCAGGTACGGAAGTAGTGGTGGTGGGCGGCACACTCGTGCAGAGTGTGGTCCACTATGAAGTGTCGTGTCGACATGGCGGCCAGCGCCGTCATCTGATGCGTCACCTGCACTATGGTGGTGGTCCGGGCTATTTCTTCGATAATTTTATTCAGACGCGCTTCGAAACGCACATCGATATAGCTCAGCGGTTCGTCAAGCACCAGCATGCCCGGCGAAGCAATTATGGCACGTCCGAGCAATGCCCGCTGCAACTGGCCTCCGCTAAGTTCCCCGATGGGTTGAGTCTGCCGGTCCTCGAGCGCCACACGTTTAATTGTCAGCCGGTAGGCCTCCTCCCGCTCTTCCTTCGACATACCTCCCATTCCGAGCAGCCCCGACCGTATTACCTCGCTGACCGTTATCGGGAAATGTGAGTCAATCATGTTCTTCTGAGGCAGATAGCCTATGCGCATATCGGCGAGGTTGCGGGTAACGGTACCCGCCACAGGCTTCAGCAGCCCGAGCATTATACGCAGCAACGTCGTCTTGCCGCCGCCGTTAGGGCCTGTTATAGTGATAAAATCGCCCTGACAGACAGTCATGCTTACATCGCGGAGCACCTCGTGACCGTCCCATCCCATCGAAATGTGACTGAGCGTGAGCAGCGGAAGACGGCTTTTGCCATTTTCCCCGGTATGTATGTCAGTCGGCCACGATTGCATCGACAACGGTGTTTAGTTCGGCCTCCCAGTCGGCTCCGAGGGGATTGATACTTATCATGCGGGTGCCCATGGCACGGTTCAGGGATTCGGCCTGACGCGAGTCGAACTCGCTTTGGAAAAAGAACACACGCACGTTATGACGTCTTGCCTCTTCGGTCACCTCGGCCAGATGTCTGGGTGACATTTCCTTGTTCTCATAGCCCACGGCAATCTGGTCAAGCCCGTAATCACGCGCAAGATATGACAGCGACGGATGCCAGACGGCAAATGCACGCCGGTCGGAAGCCACTGCTCCGATGCGCCGGGCAAAAGCACGGTCAAGCGAGTCAAGATGCCGATCCAGCGCCTTGTAGTTGTTCATATAGTAATCCGCGTTTTCAGGCTCAGCCTCCGCCATAACCCTGGCCATGGTGGCCGCCATCACACGTGCGTTGCGCACTGAAGACCAGATATGAGGGTCTGCTCCCGAATGGCAGTCTCCGTGCCGGCACTCCTCGCCGTGGTGATGTCCGTGCGTGCCGTACAACAGGTCGATACCCTGCGAGCAGTCCACGGCGAGCACGTTCGCAGGCAGGTTTCCAAGCAGGTTCTGCTCAAAGGGCAGCAGCCCGGTGCTGAAGTATACGGGCGCCTTGTCCAGAGCCATACGCGTCTGCATCGTCGGCTCGAAACTTTCGGGATTGGCATTTTTGGCAAGCAGTGTACGCACCTCATGTCTGTCACCGACAATACTCTGCAACAGAACTCGTTGCGGCTCCACCGAGACAACCGGGCCGACCGCTGTGTCGTTTTTTCGCGTACATCCGGCAGCGGTGAGCACGGCGGCACACATCAATATATATAGAACGCGTATATTCATACCTATTGTAAAATTATCCCCCAAAATTACAAAAACTTTTGGGTGCGCTCAATAAATATCACAAAATAATCAGTAAATTTGCACGTGAAAGATTCCAATAAGAAGTGCAACGGCCCTTTCCTCACTCCTCCTCAGGGGAA
>CAZETN010000114.1:2657-4946 GCA_964514475.1 uncultured Bacteroides sp. | reverse complement strand
GTCGAAGACGAATTCAACGGTGTGGTTATAAAAGGCCGCTATTACGACAAGCAGTTCATGTTCGGGCGCGGAGCCGGTGGATTTCCGACAGCTTCGGCGGTTCTATCCGATATTACTGCGAGCCTGCACGATTACAGGTACGAGTATAAAAAGCGCAATGAGAGCGTGATGCCCGCATATACCGCCGACGTCGTATTCCGTATCTACATGCGCTACAGTACCCCTATGGATCTGAGCGTGCTCAAATTCGAGGAGATTTCGGAAAGTTACAGTTCGGACACATATAATTATGTTGTCGGACGGGTGTCGCTTGCAAACCTGATTTCGGTGCGCGAGCAGCTGCACCGCCGGGGCGTCTTTCTGGCGGCATACCCACGCGACTGAAGCATAAAGGACTTCAAATACCACTGCCCGGCCCGTCGAAGTCGAGCAGGGAGGCGAGTGGAGCAATGAAGTCGCGCTGGGTCTGGTCGGGTGTACACGGTACGACAGAGACATACCCGGCCTCAAGCCAGTGTTCGTCGGTGTCGGTCGCTTCGGGTTCCTCATTTACAAAGCGGCCAGTAAGCCAATAGCAGGGATTTCCATGCGGGTCCATCATGCGGGCGTATTCCTGGGTCCAGTGGCCGCGGGCTGCGCGGCATACGCGGATGCCCAGAGGGACGATACGGGCCGGGATGTTTACGTTGAGGCAGGTATAGTCGGGAAGACCCTCGTCCATAACTTTGGCGATAATCATACGTACACATCTTTCTGACAGGCCGAAGTCGGCACGGATGCTGTGGTGGCATAGCGAGAAGCCTACTGACGGAATTCCGACCGTGCAGCCTTCGAGCACGGCTCCCATGGTTCCGCTGTAAGTGATGGCGTTGCCTGAGTTCGAGCCGTGGTTAATGCCTGATAAAATCAAGGACGGGCGCCGCGGGATAATAGCGTCAAGAGCGAGCTTTATGCAGTCGACCGGTGTTCCGCTGACAGTGAACATGCGGGCGCCGTATCTGTCGGGACGCTGGTTTATGCGGAGGGGCGAGTCAACGGTTATTGCCGATGATTTGCCGCTTTGCGGACTTGCCGGAGCCACGGCTATTACATCGCCGAACTCCGAAGCTAAGCGTACCAGCACATCCAGCCCGGGAGCGTCGATGGCATCGTCATTGGTTATAAGTATCAAGGGGCGTATATTATCTGACATTGTAACAGGATGCTTGGGTTTGTATTGCAAAATTACAAAAAAAGCCGATGCCGCAAAAACGCGTCAATTGTGGGGCGGTCCCCGCGGGAGATAAAGGCCCTGAGTTTTCAACATTTTGTGCGAGTTATCAACAATTTGGGGTATTCGTGGAACAATCGTTTGGTTGTTTCACAAATAATTGTTTTCTTTGCATATTGAATTGTAAAATCTTACCGAGACTTACATTAAATGGGAAAAATCATTGCAATAGCCAACCAGAAAGGCGGTGTGGGCAAGACCACCACCACCATCAACCTGGCTGCTTCGCTTGCCAAAGAGGGTAAGCGCGTCCTCATAATCGACGCCGACCCTCAGGCCAACTCCACATCGGGTTACGGCATAGACCCCGCGTCGGTGACATCTTCAATATACGAGTGCCTTGCCGACGGATATCCGGTCGACGGTTCTCAGGTTAGCACCTGTGTCGACGGGCTTGACCTCATAGCCTCGCGCATAGACCTTGCCGGTGCAGAAGTGGAACTGATAGGCAAGCCCGAACGCGAGCATGTGCTGGCCAAGTTGCTCGGCCCGGTCAAGGACAAGTACGACTATATACTGATCGACTGCTCGCCCTCACTGGGGCTCATTACCGTAAACGCACTTACGGCGGCCGACTCCGTAATCATACCGGTGCAGGCCGAGTATTTTGCTCTCGAGGGCATCAGCAAACTGCTCAATACAATCCGCATTATCAAGAGCCGGCTCAATCCGGGACTTGAGATTGAAGGTTTCCTGCTGACCATGTATGATTCGCGTCTGCGCCTGGCGAACCAGATATACGAGGAACTCAAGAGCCACTTCGCCACGATGATATTCAATACGGTCATACCGCGTAACATACGTCTGAGCGAGGCGCCCAGCCATGGCCTGCCGGCTTTGCTGTACGATACCGAAAGCCGCGGCGCCACAAGCCACCTGTTGCTGGCGCGCGAACTCATAGCCAAACACCGCAAGGCTGCCCGCAAATCGCGAACGGGCGCCGATGCATGACTTATTCATATTGGATTACACTCCTGTAAAAGATAAACCGACCATATAATGTCCGTAAAACGTTCCGC
>CAZETN010000114.1:0-2647 GCA_964514475.1 uncultured Bacteroides sp. | reverse complement strand
CGTGGGTCGTCGGCCCTACACGAACTCAGCCTTGACCAGATTTCACCGAATCCCGCCCAGCCCCGTATCGATTTTGACGAGGATTCCCTTGAAGACCTTGCCGGCTCGATACGCGAGCTCGGCATAATACAGCCGCTGTCGCTGCGCAAGACCGGAGCCGACACCTATCAGATTATTGCCGGAGAACGCCGCTACCGAGCGGCCCGCATGGCAGGTCTGACAACGGTGCCTGCGTATATCCGCACCGCCAATGATACCGAGCTTACCGAGATGGCGCTTATCGAGAATATACAGCGCGAGGACCTGAATGCCATTGAAATAGCGCTGACATTCCGAAAGCTCATTGACCAGTGCAACCTTACCCAGGAGCGACTGAGCCAGCGCATCGGCAAGAAGCGCGCTACCATCGCCAATTTTCTGCGTCTGCTCAAACTTCCTGCCGAAGTGCAGCTTGGACTGCGTGATAAGCGTGTCGATATGGGGCACGCCCGTGCATTGCTGACGATTGACAAGCCGTCGCTGCAGCTGAAACTCTACAACGAAATACTGCGGCAGGGCCTGTCGGTGCGCCGTGTCGAGGAGCTTGCGAAAAAATATCGCGAGATGTCCGAGGCCGGTCAGAACAGCGCTGAGGCCGAGTCACCCAAGACTTCGGCTGATTTCGACTTGCTCAAAAAGCATCTGTCGGCTACCTTCAGCGCTCCGGTCAAGTTTACCTGCAACGCATCGGGAAAAGGGGCCATCTCCTTTCAGTTCCGCAATGAGGACGAGCTTACTCGCCTGATTTCGCTGTTTGACACTATAAAGGCACAACGGAATTGAAGACAGCACTGCTGACACCGGCACTGACACTGGCCGCGGCTCTGTCGTGGACGCATCCCGCGTATGCAGCGGTGCCGGATGTGCCCGTCCATGACGAGCCGGCCGTACAGAATGCCGATACGCTGATTTTCCGCGAGATAATAGTACCCGCCGACGATGACTCTTCAGTATTGGGCGCCGACACACTGCCCGTAGCCAGACCCTACGACAAGTGGGCTGAATACAACAGCTGGGAGGAACGCGACGTAACCTTTTCGCCCGATCCTACGCGCGCGGTATGGATGTCGGCCCTGTTTCCCGGCCTCGGTCAGGTGTATAACCGCAGATATTGGAAACTTCCGATTATTGTCGGCGGTTACCTCGGACTGGGATATGCGACCAGCTGGAACAACAATATGCTCAAAGACTATCAGCGGGCATATTCGGACATTATGGACAGTGATCCGGGGACTAATTCGTACATGAATTTTTTTCCCCCCAACACTAACGAAAGCGACCTTGACACCGAATGGCTTAAGCGCATGCTTAAGAGCCGCAAGGATTTCTACAGACGCAACCGCGATTTGTGCATTATATGCATGGTGGGAGTCTATGCTCTGGCTATGGTCGACGCATACGTCGACGCGTCGCTGAGCCATTTCGATATCTCTCCCGACCTGTCGATTGACTGGTCACCCAGCCTCATTCCCGATGTGCGTGGCAAAATGCCGGGCATCGGTCTGAACTGGGCTCTAAACTTCTGACCGGACTTATCCGGAATTTTATCTGCCGGGTGAGACCGGCGTCTCCGCATCTCACCCCCGTTAACCAGCACTCAACACTCTCCATTCTACCCGTTTCAACCCAATCATGAAAATCAGTCTTACTCCGCGATATACAATGCTGCTGGCTGCCACCGTGGTGGCAGGCGCCACGGCTTTGGCAAAGGCGCCCGCCATTTCACTGCACTCGGTGGCCCGAGACACGATAACCAATCCCGATATTCACGTACCCGAAAGCTTCGAGACCGATGTGCACAGGCTCATGCACAACTGGTACATGCAGAACTATGCGGTACTTGACAAGAATACCCCTGCGCCTGAGCAGCCCGCCACAGACGAAGACTATGTAGAGCGGCTCCAGCGCATGAACACCGTTATTGACATGCCTTACAACAAAATTGTGCGGGCATTTATCAATATGTATGCCGAACGCAAGAAACCGCTTGTCGAGGCTATGCTTGGCATGTCGCTTTACTACATGCCCATCTTCGAACAGGCTCTTGACCGCGAGGGACTGCCGATGGAGCTGAAATATCTGCCGGTAATTGAGTCGGCTCTTAATCCCAATGCTGTTTCCAAAGCAGGGGCAACCGGTATATGGCAGTTCATGACAAGCACGGCCACGGGCGAGGGACTTGAGGTTAACTCGGTTGTGGACGAGCGACGCGACCCGTACCGAGCCTCGGAGGCGGCTGCGCGCTACCTGCGCAAACTGCATGGTATTTATGGAGACTGGTCGCTTGCCATAGCTGCATACAACTGTGGCCCGGGCAATGTCAACAAAGCGCTCCGCCGGGCCGGCGGAGGAAAGAAAGACTTCTGGGAGATTTACCGCTTTCTGCCAGCCGAAACCCGCGACTACATACCGGCATTCATCGCGGCCAATTATATAATGACCAACTATGACAAACACGGCATATCGCCTGTGCTTGCCGCGCGTCCCATACTCACCGATTCGGTACATGTGCGCCGTCGTGTACACTTCGAGCAAATCAGTGAGGTCATGGATATCCCTATGGACGAACTGCGCATACTCAACCCACAATACCGCACCGATGTCATCC
>CAZETN010000113.1:0-5018 GCA_964514475.1 uncultured Bacteroides sp. | reverse complement strand
AAACAGCACCAGCAACGAAAAGACTGCCTTTGACCCGATATACCGGGCCACCCGGCTCAACTTTTCGATGAAGCGACTCCGGTCATATTCTTTCCGGTATTTCTCCGCATTGCAAGTAACCTGCATAACGGCTCCTGCTGTTTTGGCGCTCAATGACATTCTCATATATATTATCCTGTGGTTTTCAGATTACAGATATCATGCAGTAAGACATTATTCAGCGATGACTCACCGAAACGCGCTCGCGAGTACGGTAAAGTATCATCAGCATGGTGCATCCCACCGCTACCCAAGGTATTCCCGCAAGAGCAATCGCCCTATATCCAAGCCCGTTGTCGATAACAAGACCTCCGATAAAAGCCGCGCCGGCATTTGCCCCGTTATATGCAATCTGCACAAGTGCGGCTCCAAGCAGCTCGCCACCCTTCGAATACGCAATAATCGAAGACTGCAGGGGACTGCCGGGTGCAAAGAGCGCAAATGTACCGCACATCATCAATACCACTGACAGCCACTGCACCGAAACAGTGAAATAAATCAACAAAAGAACAAGCGCACCTACGGCCTGCATCAGGGCGGCCACCAGCGAGGGTTTGTAACGGTCGCCGAGGCGGCCTCCGACAAGGTTGCCGACGAACATGCCAAGGCCGGCCAGTACCATCAGCCACGTCAGCGAGGCGGGACTGAAACCCGCCTCGCGTGTCATGATAGGATCGACATAGCTGTACCAGCAGTAGATACCCATCTGGCCGAAGAACACACCCCCGGCAATGAGCCATGGGGCGGCATGGCGCATAAAGGTGAATTGCCCCTTGAAACCCGTATCGGGGAGGGTGCCGATTTTAGGAACGAAACAATACAGGCACAACATTGTCAGTGCCCCCCAGATGCAGACAAGCACAAACGCCGCACGCCACGACAACATGCCGGGGATATAGGTGCCGAGCGGAACACCGACTACCGTTGCGAGTCCCATGCCGCTGATCATATATGCCACTGCAGTACCGCGCTTAACTTCCGGAACGAGACGGCGCGCTATAATGGCTCCTACCCCAAAGTAACCGCCATGGGGCAGCCCGGCAAGGAAGCGTGCCGCAAAAAGTGTCGCATAGCCTGGAGCAGCCGCGGCAAGCAGGTTGCCTGCACATATCACGCCGGCAAGCATGATAGCCATACTCTTCAGCGGCATACGTCGGAAAAACAGCAGCACCGGCGCACCCACACATACACCCAATGCGTATGCCGAAATCAAATGCCCCGCCGAAGCCACACTGACATGCAGCGACTGGGACAGATTTATCAATATACCCATCATCAGAAACTCGGCGATGCCGAGCGCAAATGTGCCCATTGCAAGGGCAAACAAACCTTTATTCATCTTTATATACCAGTTTCTTTATATACCAGTTTCGTGCAGCCGCAGGGTCCCGACGTAAAATCGACCATCCCGTCCCGCAGCTGTAACAGCCAATGATTTTTAGGGTTGCAAAATTACGGAATTTATTATATTTGCAAAATCATGTCACAACAAAAAAACATAATAAGCCGAATTTATGTTTCGCCCTGCGGTCCGATGGTTCTGCATGCGATGGGAGACTGTCTTGTCGCATGTCTGTGGGACAACCGGAGTGTCACCGGCGGCGAAAGTCCTGTTATCGATCGCGCCATACAGCAACTTGACGAATATTTTGACGGGAAACGGACAAGTTTTGACATCCGCCTCTCAGCACACGGAACCGAATTTCAGCGCATAGTCTGGCGTGCCCTTACCGAAATCGAGTTCGGGGATGTCATGACTTACGGCGAACTTGCCGCACATATCGGCAATCCCGACGCGGCACGGGCCACGGGGCGTGCTGTGGGCGCTAACCCTCTGAACATCTTTGTTCCGTGCCACCGTATCGTGGGTGCAGGCAACACCATCGGTGGTTATGCCGGCGGACTGGCGGCAAAGCGGTATTTGCTCGGGCTGGAAAGGGCTATGAAAGAAAAATGCAACAAAAAATCCTTATTTAGCTAATTTTAAGAGCCCGAAACGTGCGCAGTCGCATTTTTTTCTTTATTTTTGTGTCTGAAAAGTAATCCGTACTTTTTCAGATACCTCATAAACGTAACATTATTATCAAAATTCAATAAATCATTATCACATCTGCCATGAAACCATACGTAATTGGTATTGATATGGGTGGTACGAACACCGTTTTCGGTATCGTGGACGCCCGTGGTGTAGTAATCGCCTCGTCTTCAATCAAAACGGCAAAACACTCTGATTTCGATGATTATGTCGACGAACTTTATACCGAAATCATGCGTATTGTCGAAGCTAATGACGCCGTAGACAAAATACACGGCATCGGCATCGGCGCCCCGAACGCCAACTACTATACCGGCGAGATTACTGACGGCGTCAATCTGCCGTGGCCCACTCCCATACCTCTGGCACAGAAAATCAGCGAAAAGTTCGGGATACCCTGTGCCGTCACCAATGACGCCAACGCAGCCGCCATCGGCGAAATGACCTATGGCGCGGCACGTGGCCTCAAGGATTTTATCATGATTACCCTCGGTACCGGCGTGGGTTCAGGTATAGTGATCAACGGTCAGGTCGTTTACGGTCACGACGGCTTTGCCGGCGAACTCGGTCATGTCATTGTAAAACGTGCAAACGGACGTCTTTGCGGCTGCGGTCGCACCGGCTGCCTCGAGGCATACTGCTCGGCTACCGGAGTGGCACGATCGGCGCGCGAATTCCTTGAGGTACGCAAGGAACCCTCTCTGCTGCGCAACCTCGACATCGAGACCATCACCTCGAAGGACGTATATGACGCAGCCATGCAGGGCGATGCCATCGCCCGCGAAATTTTTGAATATACCGGTACCATCCTCGGCGAAGCCATGGCTGACATGACAGTATTCTCTTCGCCCGAAGCATTTATCATCTTCGGAGGACTTGCAAAGAGTGGCGAACTCCTGATGCGTCCTCTGCGCGAGGCCATGGATCGCTCAATGCTGAAAATTTTCAAGGGCAAGCCCAAAGTGCTGCTCAGCGAACTTAAAGAAGCCGATGCAGCCGTACTCGGTGCCAGCGCCCTGGGTTGGGAGGCCAAACCCGCTCCCGCTGTCGCAGCCGTAGCCGCTACCGTTGCAACCACAGCTGTCGCGCCGGCCACAAAAGCCTGATTTCCTTTCATCCACTTTACATATCGGCAGTCGCCAGGAACCCCGAGATTTCCTGGCGGCTGCGTGTTTTTCATTTAAGCGGGGTTCAACATTGAAGAACCGTCCGGTTAAATTATCTGGCAGAACGGATAAAAAGCATGTGCTGCATCAGACCTCGGGTCAGGAGATAAAGGATAAAGGCAAGCCAAAGACCGTCGTTGCCGAGAACCGGGTACGTTAAAAAATAGGCCGTATAGAACACTAACATGGCTATTATCATCGTCAGCAGCATCTGACGGGTGCGCGTGAGGCCTATATATATGCCATCCCAGAGGAAAGACATAAAGCCGGCAAGAGGGACGGCCACGGCCCAATACTTGTAAGCAGTCGCAGTCTTGATCACATTCAGGTCCTTTGTAAGCAGTTTCAGCAACAGTTCGCCGCACACGAAATAGAGCAGTGCGGTCAGCAACGCCAGCATCACTCCCCACCGCAAAAGGGTGCGCACCATGCGACGGAGTGACTGTATGTCGGCCTCGCCCGAAAAACGACCGGCCAACGCCTCGCCGGCATAGGCGAAGCCATCCATAAAGTACGAGAATAGCATGAACAGTTGCATCAACAACGAATTTGCCGCCAGAACAACATCGCCGCTTACAGCGCCGGAATGTGTAAACCACAGAGTGACGGCAATCAGACAGACGGTGCGCAAAACGATGTCCGTGTTAACTTTGAAGAGGTTCAGCCAGGCGCTCCCGCGCCAAAATCCGCGTTGCCATCCGGAGCTTGTTTTTCCCCGCAGTCGCCGCCGTAACATAGCAAAACCAATTGCAGGACTTATCCACTGTGCGACAGCTGTACCCAGACCGACCCCGCGGATATCCATTCCCGCTCCGAAAACGAAAATGACGCTCAGCAGAATATTGGTTGTATTCGCCATCAACGCCATCCACATCGCCGGTCGCGAGTCCTGCATTCCCAGAAACCATCCCGAAAGCGCAAAGGTTGCCAATAGCCCGGGTGCACCACATATCGCCACCTCGAAATATGAACGTGCCAGCTCCTCGGTACTGCCGTCGGCATCCATAAAGGCCAATACAGCATCGCCTACCGACCCGGACAGACCGATAAGGATGACTCCGGAGACTAAGGCCACCACGAGCGCACGCACAAGGGTACGCACCTGCTCTCCCCGGTCGCCACGACCATAAGCCTGCGCCGTAAATCCGGACGTACCGGCCCGCAGAAATCCGAACAGCCAGAAGAGCATATTAAGCATTGTTCCTCCGACAGCGACAGCTCCTATATAAGCAGCAGAGCCGATGTGGCCGACAATGGCCACATCGACTAAGCTGAGCAACGGTGTGGTTATATTGGTGGCAATCGCCGGCCACGCCAGTGCGAGGATTTCCTTATAAAGCCTTTTTGCCAAGGCAGGAATGTGCTATCAGATATACAATGAGGGCAGCGTATGCTATAAGACCGAAAATCTGAGGTCCGAAATCGCTGCCGTTCTCGGGAGGTGTCACACCGCACATGATGGTAATGGCGGCAAAGACACCGAACAGTGCGCCACCGGCAATGAGGCCCGAACTTACAAGGGTACCTCGGTCGCTGCGTACGCGGCAGACATCCTTATCCTTCGAAGAATGCGCTACTATCCAGCTTACGATACCTCCCACCAGCAGCGGGGCGTTGAGCGAGAGGGGCAAGAACATACCCATACAGAAAGCGAGTGCGGATACACCGAGCCAGTTTAGCAGAATAGCAAGAAGAGCTCCGGTAAGGTAGAGCACCCAGGGTGTTGCCTGTACCCCCATAATCATTGGCCCGATATCCTTTGCAATTGCATTTGCCTG
>CAZETN010000112.1:0-5064 GCA_964514475.1 uncultured Bacteroides sp. | reverse complement strand
TGTCGACCGCGCCGTCGAACCCGCCAGAAAGCCCCACTACGACACACTGCTCGACGCCTGCCACGCCATCGAGGCATACTTCGGATTTCCCAAACCCAATGAACTGGTCAAGAACGCCGAGGTTCCCGGCGGAATGTACTCGAACATGGTGGCCCAGCTCAAGGCCCTCAACGCCAGCGACAAGCTGGAAGCAGCCATGAAACTCATTCCTATGGTTCGCCGCGACGCCGGTCTGGTGCCTCTGGTAACCCCCACCAGCCAGATCGTAGGCTCGCAGGCCGTGATGGTGGCCATCGACCGTGCAAGCGGACGTAACGACTACTCCACGACATCCAACGAATTCAAGGCTCTTGTCAAGGGCGAATACGGCAAGACACCCGTACCCGTCAAGCCCGAATTCCGCGAGAAAATCACCGGCAGCCCCGTCGAAAAGGACTACGATACCTCGACATACAAAAAGCCCGAAAATCTCGAGCTGGCCGAGTTCGGCAACGCCAAGCTCGCCACCAACCCCGAAGAATACCTGCTGCTTGAGCTGCTGCCCAACGTAGCCAATACGTACCTGCGCAAACGCCGCAAGGAGGAATTCGAGGCCAAAAAGGCTGCCGAGGCCCCCGCGGAGGCCGCAAAGGAACAGGCTCCGGCAGTTGACATGAACGCCCCCGTCACCGGCCCCGTTCTCACTGTGCCTATGCCCGGAACAATCGTCGAAGTAAATGTCAAACCCGGCGACACCGTACGCAAAGGCCAGAAAGTAATGGTATATGAAGCCATGAAGATGGAGAACGACCTCGAAGCCGAAAAAGACGGCAAGGTAAAACGCATCTTCGTCGCTCCCGGACAGGCTGTCGCCGCCGATGCAGTAGTCATCGAATTTGAATAATTTACCCTGACTGACAAAAGCTTTGCTTTTGCACACAGCAAGAGTCCCGGAAAACCGGGTATAAACCCTGTGCGGTCATACCACCGGGGTCACAACGTTCCTTGCCGTGTGTGAAGGCGAAGCTTTTGGCATATACAGGCCTATTGATGATTTAGAGTTATAATTCCATTTTGCCGATTGCATGAAAATTCTGCTGCTTGGCGATGCCAGCAACCTGCATAACACCCTTGGAGGCGCCTTGTGCCGTATGGGCCACGACGTCACAGTCATGTCGCAGGGTTCAGGCTGGCTGAACACACGCCGTGACATAGACATCCGGCGCCGCCCTGGCAAACTCGGCGGCCTTTTGCTCGTCGCACGCCTCGCAGGTCCGCTTCACCGCCATATGCGCGGCTATGACATAGTGGCTGTGCAGAATCCACACTTTCTGCCGCTGAAACCGGCGCGGCTGCGCTGGTTCTTCGATCGCCTGCGCCGCGATAACGGCAGCGTTTTCCTCTCGGCATCAGCCACCGACGAAGTATATGTCAGCGAAGCCCTCGCCCTCCGTTCGCCGCTCCGTTACAACGAGTACCGCATCGGCTCGCGTCCGGCTCCGTACGCTATTGCCGACCCCGTCACGCTGCAACGATGGCAGGCCCCGGACATGAAGGCCTGGGCCGACTACTTCTACGACCGTATTGACGGTGCGGTAAGCGCCCTTTACGAGTATCACGTGGCCCTGCGCACACGGCTTCCCGATGACAAAATCGCCTATGGCGGCATACCTGTCAATCTTGACAATCTGCCCTTCAGGCAGATAAGTCCGGACATACGGCAAGTGCGCCTTTTTCTTGGACGTCACCGCTCCCGCCAGACCGAAAAAGGCACCGACCTGCTCGAAACTGCCGCACGCCGCGTTGCCGACGCCTCGGAAGGACGCGTGACCCTGAATATCGTCGAAAACCGCCCGTATGACGAGTATGTGGACACCATGTGCGACAGCCATATCATGCTCGACCAGATTTACTCGTACACTCCGGCCACGAACGCTCTGATCGCCATGGCAAGGGGTCTGAACGCCGTCAGCGGAGGCGAGGACGACTATTACCGTTTCATCGGTGAAAAAGACAACCGGCCCATAATCAACGCGCCGACCGACCCGGGCGAGCTTACCGAAACTCTGCGTCTCGCATGCTCTGACCATGAGGCTATCGCAAAACGCAGCTATGCCTCGCGACGCTTTGTCGAACGACACAACGAAGCCGGTATCGTCGCGCGGCGCTATATGGATTTCTGGATAAAAAGACTTGAAGGAAAATGAACGGCAAAGACAAAACGGAACTTGAAGTGATGATCTGCGCCTATGGAGCCGACGGGCTGCACAGAATTGCCTGCAACGCCCATCCGCAGTTACCGGGTGTGCGCTATCTTGTCAGCTGGCAACCCGCCGGCGCGGACATCAGTGCCATACCGGCCGAAATCGTGACGCGTCCCGACTTCGTGGTGCATATCACCGACAGCAAGGGGCTGTCGCGCAACCGCAACAACGCCCTTGAGCACGCCACGGCCCCGCTTCTGCTCATCAGCGACGACGATGTGTCGTACACGGCCGACGGGCTCAAAGCCGTATTGGCTTTCTTCTCCGGCAACCCCGAGTGCGATGTGGCCACATTCAGATACGAGTCGGCCGGTGCGCCGAAATGGTTCCCAGTCAGTTCATTCGACCTTAGAAAACCTGCGAAAGGATATTTTGTGACCTCGTTCGAAATCGCCCTGCGCCGCAGCATTCTGCAGCGCACGGGTGTACGGTTCAACGAGCGTTTCGGCATCAACAGCGAATTCATTGCCGGGGAAGAGGATATATTTATTCACCAGCTTCTTAAAAATGGCGCTCGCGGATACTATGTACCTACCGTAATCTGCCGCCACGACGGCGACACCACCTGCGACCGCATGGGCCGCGAGGATATCTTTATCCGCGTCAAAGGAGCCGTTTTTACCCTTACCCATCCCCTGACCTGGCCGCTGCGCATGCTTGTCCACGCGCACCGCGAACGTCACCGTTTCCCGGGCGGAGTCGTGGCCTATTGCCGGGCGTGGCTGTCAGGCGCCCGCGCTGCCCGCGACCCCCGGCTTTTCAAATAAACCAGGCACTAACAGCCCAAATCAATAAATCCCGTATGATTGTTGCGCTGCAGCCACCGCAGAGCATATATCAGGTTGCTGTAGGTTTCCGGCGACAGGTACATCGTCGACATCCGCTCCATGACTCCGGAAGCAAATTCGTCAGTGCCGTTGAATGATTTTCGGAAAGCGGCCGATAACTGTTTTTTCGGAATTACCGGAGTCGAAATCAAAAAGAAGAACTGCGGCTTTCCGCCCCTGTCAAGGTCACGGACAAATGCAAGCGGTATCATTGTTATATCGGCCTCGTCCAGCACTCCGGAACTGACAAGCGTGTCGACACCGCATTCCTCGACAAACTCGCGCTTCATCTCGGTGGCGGCATACTCCACGAAGTCATTGCTCCTGAACATCATGTTTTCGGGTTGCTTGGCCACACCGCCGATACTCGAAAGCATACCGCTGTACACGCCGGTCTTACGGCGACGCGGCATCAGGAAAAACTTAAACCGTCTGTCACGCGACGAAGCTGCGTCATCCACCATAACCCATACTGCGCTTACGCCAAGCGTATTGGCCATAATGGAGTCTTCGAATGGCCTGAGCGAATTGTCCGGCCCGAGGTCAAGCATACGCACTGTACTCTCTTCAATTCCGGGCAACAGGAAGTCCAGAGTCAGGTTTGTGCGCACCTGGTCATAATAGGTCGCGGGCTGCACCTTACAGACGTATCCGGTTTCCGGGCCAGTTTTTTTGCTGAAGCCGGCAACTCGGACTGTCGCATCGTTTGATGTCAGTTTCCCGGTTGAGTTGAACCGGTCGAAGGAGCGGCGGGTTTTCTCCGCAAGATCTTCCGGCAATGCGTATGGTTCGTCAGCCAGCGAAGTATCGACTGCGATGTGCGCTTCTCCTTCTGTAAAATCCACAAGCTCGGCATATGGCAGCTCCACTTGTTCGACATCGTCGCCGATTTTGAGCGTAAAGCTCTTAAAATCGCCCGAATAATACCCTTTTCGCGTCGCAACTCCATAGTCTATGAACTCAGTCGACACAGGCATGGAGTGTCGTCCCTCGATCAAGATGGTGTTTACCGTCTTTACCGAGTGGAAAAGACTGTCTGAAATCAAACGTCCTTTATGCGATATTCTTGACCGCAGACGCTTGTCACGCACCTTTCGGATAATTATGGCTCCTATACCGATGACACAGGCCCCGATAACTTCTGCTATTACACTTTTCAACATTGTATGAAATCTGAGGGAGAGATTATAAAGCTATCGTTACCGCAACTGTGCAGGTGTCACGGGTTCATCAGCAGTCATGAATTTCAGGAGGGGGCTTCAGACATTGAAACGGAAGTGCATGATATCGCCGTCCTGCACAATGTATTCCTTGCCTTCGACCGAGAGTTTTCCGGCTTCTTTCACGCCCTGCTCGCCGCCAAGGCTTACGTAGTCGTCGTATTTGATTACTTCGGCACGGATAAAGCCCTTTTCGAAATCGGTATGTATGATGCCGGCGGCCTGCGGTGCCTTGGTACCGCGCATAAATGTCCAGGCGCGTACTTCGTCGGGACCGGCGGTGAAGTATGTCTGCAGGTCAAGCAGATGATAGGCTGCGCGTATCAGGCGCGACACACCCGATTCGCTGAGGCCGATTTCTTTCAGGAACTCCACGCGCTCCTCCCATGTGTCCAGTTCGGCGATTTCGCTCTCGGTCTGGGCGGCGACAATCAGCAGGTCGGCGCCCTCGTCCCTGATGGCCTCGCGCACAGCCTCCACATAGCTGTTGCCGTCGACCGCCGAAGCATCGTCGACATTGCATACGTATAATACCGGTTTGTTGGTGAGCAGAAACAGCTCTTTGGCAAAGCGGCGTTCGTCGATGGTTTCGAACTGCACCGAACGCGCGGGCTTACCGGCGTCAAGGGCATCCTTATATGCCTGAAGCACTCCTGCCTGCATCCGTGCTGTCTTGTCGCCGGCGGCGGCTGCCTTGAGTGTGCGGGCCAGTCGGCCTTCAACGGTCTCCAGGTCCTTGAGCTGCAGCTCGTAGTCGATAAGTTCCTTGTCGCG
>CAZETN010000111.1:0-5089 GCA_964514475.1 uncultured Bacteroides sp. | reverse complement strand
TGAGTTCTTCAAATTTATTGCCTAATTTTGCACTTGCAGGTAGAATCTGCGCTGACAGCAAAAAAACCCGGAAGAAAACGAAAAAACATGTATCCGGGAGCACGGATTGACCGCATCGGCCCTCTCATGGCGTCCCATGCTGTCCGGGAAACTGAAAAACGGCATCCGCGCGTTGGTGCGCGGACGCCGTTTACATTGAAATCAGTCCGGTGGACTGCGTATTATTTAACGAGGACCTTGGTTGCCTTTTTGCCCTGAACGCGGATATAGAGACCGTTTTCGGGGTTGGCTACGCGTACGCCCTGCATGTTGTAGTACTCTACGGCACCCTCGGCGTCGTTGTCGGCGGCAATGCCGTCAACACCGAGCTGTGTGTTGGTATAAAGCTGAAGAGTGGCGGTTTCTTTGTCGGTGGTCACGATTTCGAAGTCGTTGTTGTAAGCCTTCCATGACAGATATGCGCCTTCGCGGCCCTTGTTGGCGATTTTGGCGTTGCCGTCAGCGTCGATTGTCACGTCCCAGTAGCAGTTGCTGCCGGCGGCGTCCGGGGTTTCATAGTAGTTGAACGAGCCGAAGTGGCTTGCGTCCATACCATAGTACTTGCCGCCGTTGGCTCCCTGGATGGTGTATCCTTTGTCAGTGGCGGTGAAGGTGTACAGGTAAGTTTCGGGGCACTTCACAGCTCCGGCGGCGGGTACGAATTCAGTATCGATATAGACGTAGCCGTATGCGGCGCTGCCGGTGTAGTTCTTGGCTACACCTTTTTCGCAGGCGATAATATACTTGCCCGAACCCATTGCCTTAGCCAGTGCAACCTCCACGTTTACGACGGGAGCCTTTACGGTCAGGGTGTACGAGGCTTCGCCGGCGTGGAAGTCCTCGGTTTCCGCTGTTTTGGCAGTTATTACGGTCGTGCCTTCGCCAACGAGGGTAACAGCGCCGGTGGTGGCGTTGACAGTGGCTACTTCGGGCTTAGACGAGCTGAACTCGGGAGCGGCGTCAGTCTGCTTAGACAGAGCGGGAGCCTCGAAATCCTCGCCGAGCGTAACTGTGTAGACAGTCTTGGGGAACTGCAGGCCTGCGGGCTCGCGGGGGTCAACTGCACCACCGGGTTCGTAGGTGAGGGTGATGGTCGTCAGATAGATGGCATTCTTGTTGGGACGCAGGCCGATAAAAGTATATCCGGCATTCGATGTAAGAGTAGCCGTTTCGGTGCCGTTGCCGACAAGAGTACCTGCCGTAGCGGCAGTGTAGAGGTCCTTGTAGCCTGTGTAAGCGGTGGTTTTTCCGTACACGTCCCACTGGTTCTTGGTCGAGGCCTTGGTCGAATTCTCGACTTTAATCGAGACGAGCTTGTAGCCATTGGGGTTGGCACCGATAATCAGGCCCGACTCTTTACCGGAGGTCGAGCGGAACTGCATGCAGTCGCCGTTGCTGGAGTTAGCCTTACACATGTTGCCGGTGTAGGTGATGCCGGTGGTGGTGGAGGTGTAGGTTACATCCTTGTACTGAGTGGCCTGTGTGAAACCGAAGTTATCAACAGTCAGCACGTCGGTCACTGTCTGGGCCTGCATGGTGAAGCAAGCGGCGACAGCTGCCATCGAGAGTAAAAATTTTTTCATAAGAACGGTTTTGATTAGTAATATTGGATAAACTGAAAAATGCTTGGTATGGGCTGAACCGAAAGTGTGTCAGCAAAGTTTTGCGACAATCGCGCAGTACTGCATTTGCAAAGTTAACAAATATTTTGCAACCTGAAAACAACTCGCCATATATTTAATATATAATCCACATTTTCGGCACATTGGCGCAAAAGTTCAACCGTTACGGTCGTTCCCTGCCGGGAGCCTTCATCGCGAAGCAGCGCCCGGGCGACATGCAGTCGCCCGGGCGCTGTATATGATACGGGGAGGGGTTACTTTGCGAGTTGTTCGCGGGGAGTGACACCGGCCAGGTCGGGATCAATCATGATGCGGCCGCAGTACTCGCAGACGATAACCTTTTTGTGCATCTTGATTTCGGCCTGTTTCTGAGGCGGAATGCGGTTGAAGCAGCCGCCGCAGGCATTGCGCTCGACGTAGACGATGCCAAGACCGTTGCGGGCGTTCTTGCGGATACGCTTGAAGGCGGTGAGGGTGCGCTCGTCGATTTTGGGCTCGAGGGCTTTGGCTTTTTCACGCAGAGTCTCTTCCTGCTCACGGGTTTCGCTGACGATTTCGGAGAGTTCGGCCTTCTTTTCAGTAAGAGTGTGCTCGCGGTCCGCGAGGGTATCTTCGGTGGCGGCGATTTCGGACTGTTTGTTCTCGATAACGCGTCCGGCTTCGTTTATGTGCTTCTCGCACAGCTGGATTTCGAGGGTCTGGAACTCGACCTCCTTGGTGAGCAGGTCAAACTCGCGGTTGTTGCGCACGTTGTCGAGCTGCTCCTTGTACCGGGCGATAAGTTCTTCGGCCTTGCGGATTTTTTCCTTTTCCTGCGCCAGGACGGCGTGCTTTTCGTCAATTTCGGCCTTGAAATTGTCGATGCGGGTGTGCAGACCTGCGATTTCGTCCTCGAGGTCCTTCACCTCCAGGGGGAGTTCGCCACGGATTTGCTTGATGCGGTCAATCTCGCTGAGGATGGTCTGCAGTTCGTAGAGCGACTTAAGACGCTGCTCTACCGAGGCCATCTGCTCGTTCTTGTTATCGTTTGCCATATCTGGTATAAATTTTCAATGCCTACAGGTACTGCACAGGGTTTGCGCCCCTGTTTGTCCTGTGGACTGCAAAGTTAGCAAATTTTTGACTAATAATCTGATAAAAAATATCTTTTGTACATTCTTCGGTCTCGTAGTGGCCGATGTCGATGATAAGGATGTCGTTCTGACGGTCCACGAAATCGTGATAGCGGACGTCGCCGGTGATGTATACCTGCGCTCCGGCGCTGACGGCGTCCCCGATGAACTCTCCGCCCGAGCCGCCGCACATGGCCACACGGCTGACGAGGGTGTCTGCGTCCATGGCTCTGTCGAAGGGCGTACACCGCGCCACTGGGGCTTTGAACACTTTTTTTACATGGGCGATGAAGTCGAGAGGCTTCATGCGCTCGGCCAGTACACCTACCACGCCCAGACCTATCGACGGGTCGGGATTTACAGGCTGAAGCAGGTCATAGGCCGGGCATTCGTACGGGTGCACATCGAGCATTGTGCGCACGACCTTGCGGGCAAGGTCGTGCCGCACGAGCACCTCGACCTTTGTCTCAGGCTCGGTGTGGATGTCGCCGATTTCGCCTACGTGGGGATGAGCTCCGGGGAGTGCGCGGAAGGTGCCCTCGCCGACGGTGTTGTACGAACAGCAGTCATAGTTGCCCAGGGAGCCGGCTCCCGCATCGAACATGGCCATGCGCACACTGTCGGCATCGCCGGCAGGAACCATCACCGCCAGCTTGTACCATTTAGGCTCCATTGGCGCAAGAGCGCGGCGCACCTTTACGCCGAGTCGTTCGGCCATGGTGTATGACACGCCTCCCGGGGCATTGTCGATGGCAGTATGACTGCTGTATATGCTGATGCCGGCGGCAATGGCGTTGATGACGGCGGCTTCGACGGGAGTGCGTCCTGTCAGACTTTTTATACCCTTGAAAATCAATGGATGGTGACTGACAATGAGGTTGCAGCCCAGGGAGACAGCCTCGTCGACCACCTCGGGGGTGACATCGACGCACACCAGCACGCCGGTGCAGTCGGTAAGGCGCGAACCCACCTGCAGCCCCGTGTTGTCCCACGGCTCCTGCCACAGCGGAGGTGCCACGGCTTCGATAGCGGCGATAATTTCACCTGTCAGCATAAAATCAAGATATGAAGTTGAGGCGGTAAGTAATCAAAGCGGGCCCTCGGCGGCCTGTCCGGCGGGGGAGACCCCGGAGCTGAGACGGCACGTGCCGTCTCAGCTCCATATTAATTATTTCTTGGACTTGGCGGATATGGCCTCCTCGTCAACGATGAGGCTGAGCTCGTCAAGCTGTTTCTGGTCGAGACGCGCGGGAGCGTCGAGCATGACGTCGCGGCCGGAGTTGTTCTTGGGGAAGGCAATGCAGTCGCGAATCGAGTCGAGCCCCGCGAAGAGCGACACCCAGCGGTCGAGGCCGTAGGCAAGGCCACCGTGAGGGGGAGCACCGTATTTGAACGCGTTCATCAGGAAGCCGAACTGCTCCTGTGCCTTTTCGGGGGTGAAGCCCAGTATTTCGAACATCTTTGCCTGCAGGGCCGCATCGTGGATACGGATCGAGCCGCCGCCGACTTCAACGCCGTTGATTACCATGTCATAGGCGTCGGCGCGTACTGCGGCCGGGTCGGTATCCAGCAGGGGGATATCCTCGTCCTTGGGGTGGGTGAACGGGTGATGCATGGCCATCAGGCGCTGCTCCTCGTCGCTCCATTCGAACATGGGGAAGTCGACCACCCACAGGCAGGCGAATTTGTTCTTGTCGCGCAAACCGAGCTGGCGGCCCATTTCGAGACGCAGCTCGCAGAGCTGCTTGCGGGTCTTCATGGCGTCATCACCGCTCATAAGCAGAATGAGGTCGCCGGGTCTGGCGTCCATCTTGTCGCGCAGCTGCTGAAGCACCTCCTGACTGTAGAATTTATCAACGCTTGATTTGACGGAGCCATCCTCGGCCACTCGGGCATAGACAAGTCCTTTTGCGCCGACCTGAGGACGCTTGACGAATTCGGTGAGTCCGTCAAGCTGTTTACGGGTGTACGAAGCCGCGCCGGGAGCGACGATGCCTCCCACATAGGCAGCGTTATCGAAGACTCCGAAACCGTGACCCTTCATAACGTCGTCAACCTCTACGAAACGCATGCCGAAGCGCATGTCGGGTTTGTCAGAGCCGTAGTACTTCATGGCGTCGGCCCAGGTCATGCGCAGGAAAGGTTCGGTCAGCTCTACGCCGCGCAACTCTTTGAAGAGGTGCTTGGCCATGCCTTCGAACAGCTCGATGATGTCATTTTGTTCGACAAAACTCATCTCGCAGTCAATCTGGGTGAACTCGGGCTGGCGGTCGGCACGAAGGTCTTCGTAGCGGAAACACTTCACAATCTGGAAGT
>CAZETN010000110.1:0-5181 GCA_964514475.1 uncultured Bacteroides sp. | reverse complement strand
AGCGCACGTCATCCCACGTGACACTGACGCGCCTTGTCGGCAGGCGCTGCATTCCGCCATCACCTGACTCTTGCATAAGCCGTCCGAAAACGGTATCTTTGTCCCCGAGCAAACCATCCGAAGAATGACAGACACACTAAAACACCGGGCCGGAAGAAACCGCACCATCACTGTTTCCGCAGAAGAAATTCCGGCACTCGACAAATATATATACCACCCGGATGACCTACGGAACGGTATCCGCAAAAATATGATTGTCAATGCCAGTATATTCGACTGCCTAAACCTCATTCCCGACGGATATTTCGACTTGATAATCATTGACCCTCCCTACAATCTTGACAAAGATTTCAACGGGACGAAATTCGCATCGATGAAACCGGCCGAATACGAGGATTATCTCCGCAGCTGGTTTTACAAGGTCTGTGACAAACTCGCGGATAACGGCTCGCTGTACATGTGCAGCGACTGGAAATGTTCGTCATCGATGCAGCGTGTTATCGAGGAAAGGCTTACTGTCATCAACCGTATTTCGTGGCAGCGTGAAAAAGGACGCGGAGCCCGCAGCAACTGGAAAAACTGTACGGAGGACATCTGGTTTGCCGTAAAAAATCCAAAAGACTACTATTTCGACGTCGACTCCGTCATGATGAGACGTAAGGTTATCGCTCCATACCGCGTAGGGGGTAAACCCAAAGACTGGGAGGAAACCGACGCCGGCAACTTCAGGATTACCTACCCCTCCAATTTCTGGGACGACATCAGCATTCCCTTCTGGTCAATGCCCGAAAATACCGACCATCCTACACAAAAATCCGAGAAACTTTACGCAAAACTGATACTGGCCTCGTCAAAGCCGGGCGACAGGATCTTTGATCCCTTTTCAGGCAGCGGAACCACTGTGGCCGTGGCCACGAAACTCGGCCGCGAAGCCCTCGGTATCGAAATAAACCACGAATATTGCCTATGGGCTGCCAAAAGACTGGTCAACGCCATGACGGACAAATCAATCCAGGGATATACCGGCGGAGTTTTCTGGGAGCGCAACTCACTGGCCGAGCAGAAGAAACCAACCCGGGCCAAGGGTACGCCCCCCGATTCAGCCTCTCCATCAATTTTTGAACAGACAAATTCTTAAATCCCATGAATCCACAATGCAGGCTCTTTGTCGAATATATTCTGAATGAGGCACCCAAAAATGACAAAAAGGCCGTTGAAAACGATGCGACCGCCCGGTTTCAGCTTATACAGGACCGAAAGGTTTTCCATAACCGTTTTTTTGCGGTGCGCTTCTGCTATTCCAAGTCTGCATCCGCCTCATTCAGCAATACGGTCCTGTCATTGTCCGCACTGGAAAAATATGATAAGATTCCGTTTTTTGTCGTTCTTGTCCGTCGAAATTCCGACAACACTGTTCTTTTAGCCAATTCCTCTTTTCTGAAAAAAATCAGCCATAGCTCCCAGAAACTGAGTATGGATAATGTCCGGGGCAGCTTCAATGGCTCTGATATTATCCGCGTCTATGACAACAAGTCTAATTCTCCCGAGAATTTCGATTTTCTCTTTGCGCTGCATCAGGGACTTGACTGGGAAGACAATCTGTCACGGCTCGTCGAGGCCACATCAAATATAACGCCGGTAAATCCAAAATTCAAGCCCTCCGAAATCGAGACCGCGAATATCTATAACTCGGTGGACCTGGCCTATGAGTTTGTCACATCTCCCGCATTCGGTATACTTGAGAACGACCTTAACGAACGCTGCGGCAGATGCCGGAACGAAATTCTGATTGCATCGCACATCGAGAACAACAAGATACGTGGACGGCTTATCGAAAGCCTGATCACATCAGACGAACGCAAACGTCAGGCCATCATAGACAACATGCATGACCTTGAAAAGGCGCTTCCGGTCTATGACACTAAGAACGGATTGGGCGACTACTGCCGGGCCTTTGATAACGGCGACACTTATACCGACATAAAGACAAAGGTCATTTATCTGAACTCCAATCCGAAAGCCTATAATATCGATAAGTTCCTGAAGCAGATGGCGAATTCCAAAAGCATTTTCCTCTTTTTCTTTGTGGGCATTGACGAACATGCCATTTTCAGGACATTGCTCTGCTCGGCATATCACAGACAGCTGATTGAAGGAACTGTGCTGCAGTTTCACTGGGCGGGGCGAAACACAAGGGGCGTAGCCCAGTTTAACGGCTCTGTAATCGACGATATGCTGCGTGCGCCTGAATTCAGAAACGACATCGATCTGCCTAAAGCAAAAGCTTTTCTGCAGGAACTATTGAACCGCTGACATACGGACGACAGGCAGGCATTTATCCTTAAAATATTTATCCTTAAAACCATGAGACAAGCCATAATCATTGGGATTGCGGCGCTTCTGTGGACAGACGCGCATGCTAAAAAGGACTCGCGATTTCCCTGTTCCGAAATCAAGGTCAGTTACTGTTATCACGAAAAATTCATGCGTGGAAACACTGAGTTCGCCGAACGGGACATAGCCATGCTGCTGCTCGCCAATTCCGGAGAGTCAAAGTTTTACTGCCCGGGTACCGAGTACAAGGACTCCCTTGACTCCACACCCTCCGGACGGGCAAAGGCAAAGCAGATACGCGACATCGCTGTGCGCAAGTATATCGAATCAAAGGACGAAAGCGCGCTTAACTCAATAACATACAAGACCTTCATATACGTTTTCAAGGATAATGACGCCGGCGCCTTAAAGGTATACGACAAAGCCGGAATGTCGGAAAAGGGAGTATATTCCGAGCCCTTCGGCGAGCTGATATGGGAAATCGGCGACTCGACAAAGACAGTTCTCGATTATGAATGCATAATGGCCACCGCTTGCTATCACGGCAGAAAATGGACCGCATGGTTCACTCCCGAAATCCCCCTACAGGACGGCCCATGGAAATTGCGCGGACTCCCGGGTCTTATTCTTGAAGCCACGGAAGCCGACGGTCATCATAGTTTTGTGGCTGACGGTATAGAAATGTCCGTATTGCCAATCTACCCGATATACGACATTGACAGATATGATAAGATGGAACGGCTTGACATGTTGCGCAATCTCAGGTACTACAGGGACCACAGCAACTCAATAGCCCGGACAGCGACAGGAGGCCGGCTCGATTTGGGCCAGGACGCTCCGGCACAGACCGAATACGATTTTCTCGAAACCGACTATCGCTGAAGGGTTTCAGAGGATAATGCCGGAGGATTACCGATAAGCTATAAAAAAACGCCTTTCCATTGGCTGACGCGCTCAACGCGAGAACGGTCTGCCAATGGAAAGGCGATATTTCAATTACCGGCGGTTGTGATGCCGGCCAAGGGGGGACGAGTCCGTATCAGCGGACAATCAGTTTCTGTACATTTTTGCCCTGACGTTTTACTACGAGCTGGCCCGAAACGGGGTTATCGATACGCTGACCCTGAAGGTTGAAGTACTCGACGGGAGCGTTGAGGTCGCTGTCGGCTACAATCGAGCTTACACCCTCTTTTTCGGGTAACTTTACCTTGAAGGCACTGTTGGTGTTGGCATAATACCATCCGCCGTCATTATATTTGAGTTCGCGGGCAAGCAGACCCTTTTCGGGGAAGGTTATCGTGTTGTTCTCGAGTTTGCCCCAGTCCGCAGCCTCGGGAGTCTGTCAGAGTTTTGTCATGCGGAAGCCCGTCGAACATACTGTCATCGAGCCGTCGCCGTAGTCGAAGCCTATCGCCGTCTCCTCGATATAAACCTGGTCGGGATTTGTGGCATTGATATACAGGTAATGGCTGTGCGTGCACGAAAGCGAGATTTGCGAAGCGTACTTGTACGGGGCGGCGTATGCGTTTACCAGACGGTAATATCCGGGGGTCTCATTCGACTCCTGTATGGTTACCTCGTGTTCGACATCGTCGTGATTTCGATAAATCGAGGCTACAAAGTCGTCGGTATAGAGAGCCTTGCCCTCGAGAGTAGTCCACTTGTCGTTATTGTCGCGCTGTACAAAAAACAGTCCGCGTACACCCTCCACGTAATTGCCATCGGCGTCCAGCGACACGGCGAACACGGTGTAGATACCTTCGGCAGCGTTTGCGGCGGGAGTAAATGAAATGGCTCTCTGGCTCTTTGTGAAGTTCTGGCCGTTCTTGGCTACGAGTGCGAAGTTACTTTCGGATTTGGAATATTCGCCGGCGATGATTGTTATTTTGTAGTTCTCTACATCTGAGCCAAGCGAGAACTGGAAGGTGAACTTGTCGTCGTGGCAGCACTCGTAATCCATGTTAATCGAGTAGTCCTTGACTGTTGCACCGGGAAGAACGAGCTTGAATTCGCCATTTGCATTGCCGGCATAATTCGATGTTCCTGCGCCAAAACTCACCAGAAGACTATAATAAGTGTCGCCGTTCAGAGCGAAGGTGGGAGAAGAGAAGCTGAACACGCCATCCTTCAGCTTGCCGAAGGCATCCGGTACAGCCTGCAGGCATGCATCCACTCCGTTGGCATCCACCAGGCTCTGGGTGTTTGACTTGACTACGACCTCGCCGCTTACCTGCGAGTGGTTCGCCGACAAGCCGGTATCGAAACCTTCGACATAGAACTGATTGTCGCCTACAACCTGCAGATACATGGGTTGGGCGTTGGCCGAATTGTAGTTGAACAATGTTCCGGTTCCTGCCACAACGTCTTTGTAAGGCTCAAGCACGCGGTAAAGACCTTCGGTTGTGGTGCTCTTCTCGACAGCCACCTTATATGATGGTGCGGACAGTCCGAACAGCGGACATACGATTCCTTCATAGAAAGTGCCTTCTCCCAGAGCTTCCCAGCTGTCGTTCTCGTGTGCTTTTGCAGGGGCCTTCAGCGCCTTCGAAGCATCCTGTTCGATAACCATGCGCTCGGTGTGGGAGGTGAAGCGCTTTTCGATTTCGGGCACGGAATTAGTGGCAGTCAGTGTGCCTTCGGCCATCTTCATGGACGGAGTAGCAGCCGTCGCAGCCATAGCGGCGCATGCGGCAAAAATTGAGGCGTAAAGTTTTTTCATAAGCATTTTACCTTGAAATTAATATTAGGATAAATAACTCTATTGTCAAAATCGTCGCCTCCGGTGCTTTATAAAAAAAACAAACCGATACGACATCTTTTTATCTTAGATTTGATGCGAAACCGTTG
>CAZETN010000109.1:0-5186 GCA_964514475.1 uncultured Bacteroides sp. | reverse complement strand
GCCCGAACCTATCGAGGTAAGCAGGGCGATGTCGCGGTCCATCTTCAGCAGACGCCCCAGCCATACACCTCCGAGGATGGTGACAACGACGACTATGGCGTCGATGACAATGCCGGCGGAGCCGACATTCACTACATCCTGAAAGGTCAGCCTGAATCCATAAAGAATGATACCCAGTCGCAGAAGCTTCTTTGAGCAGAACTGTATGCCGGGCACCCATGTCTCGGGCAGGTGGTTACGGAGCGAATTGGCGTAAAGCATACCCAGGATGATACCTATAATCATCGGGCTGAAGGAAAGATCCTTGAAAATGTTGGCTTCGCCGATATAGAAAGCGGCGCATGAGAAAAGTCCTATCAGCAGGACTCCATGCAGCATCGAGCTACGTTTTTCGGTCAGCATTTGTGTCGTTGAGTTATATGAATGAAATAGTTTCAATAATCAGGATTAATTAAGTAAGTCCATACTTTTGTGCGATTTTGAAATCATACGGGCGCTCCTCGCCTTTTTGTTCTGAAGCCCGGGTCGCTGTACTTCCTCGCTCAATGCCTGAAATCATCCCATGATATTTTCAGTATCCGTATAAACAGAATCATCAGACTTACTTATCAAGAACAATTGTACCACCATAGTAACGCTCCTCCTACCCCCGATATTACGTGGAATGGCCGAAAAAACTGCCGGACGACGGAAAGACCATAAAAAGAGCGGCTCCGACGAGTCGCTCTTGTGCAGGTGTATACCCGCAGTGTGTTTGTTTTTCGATAGTAAAAGGGTTATAATCCGGTTGGCATTATCGCTTCAGACAGCTACCCGCATTATGGTGCCGCCTACGCGAACAATGTATACACCGTGTCCCGGCATCAGTTCAACGGCGGCACCGGCATATACAAGGCGTCCGTCGATACTGTAAACAGACACCTGAGTGCCTTCAGGACAGATGAAGCACATCCGGTCTCCGCAAATTCTTACAGCGCATTCCGAATCTGTCACCGCATCGCCGATTCCGGCCAGCGAACCCTCTATCGTGGCGAACTGTTTCCAGCCGTCGGCATTCATGTAGGCCTCGGCGCATCCTTCGGGCACCTTAAGGACGGCATTTTTATAAACGGTTGCCGGGAATGCATCGCCGGCACATACCGGGGGAATCATGGCGGCACATTCTACCGTCTTTATGGCGTTGCAGTTGCCAAAGGCATAGTTTCCGACCTCAGTCAGGGACGCCGACAATATTACCGAATTCAGCTTGCTGCAGTTGGAAAACATATCGTCGTATACAAGTCTCAGGAGTGGACCGGCCGTCACCTTCTCGAGCGTGCTCATGTAATTGAATGGCGATGCCGCAGTGCCGTACGCAGGTTGCAGAGCCGCCGCATCAAAGTCAAGATAAAGAGTTTTGGCCGATATTTTCATTGACAGACTCAGTGTAGTCTTGTCTTTCTGAAGAATCGTCAGATTTTCAGCCGTGGGATTGAATGCATCGCGATTGCTTGAAAAATCGACGTCGACAAGCGTAAGGTCGGTAACTTTTCCCCTGTCGAAAACGGTCGTTCCGGCAGGCAGGCTGACGGTTCCCGTTACAGTCATAGCCGCGATCTGACTCTCCTGAAAAGCGCCCTGAGCCAGTGATATGCCGTCACTTAATACCGCATTGTCCATCACGCATTTCCGGAGGGCTGTTTTTCCTATTATCTTCACATGGCTCAGGTCCAGTTCGAGCTTCGACTTGGTGCCGTCGAAAGCGTCCTTAGGCAGTTCGGTAAGTTCGTCACTTAAGACCACCTTGCCGACTCCGCTCAGATAAAAAGCATCTTCACCGAGAGTTGTCACCCCGGGCAGATATACTTCGCGCAGGGCGGAAGCCAGGAAAAAGGCCTGACGCCCGACCTCCTTAACACTCTCGGCAGCTTTCAGAGTGACAAGTGACCTGTTGCTGCTGAACGAGCTTTCAGCTATGGATACCACACTGTAGCTTCTGCCGTTATGCTCCACTGTCGCCGGTACTGTAATTTCGGTGAGCGAAGATCCGCAACCATCCACTGCCACAGTGCTGTCATCAAGGGTCTTGTAATTGATTCCGTCAAGGGTGAAATAGGCGGCGTCTGCTGACAACACGCCCGCCGCTGCCATCAGAACAGCCGATAAAATCAAACGATTCATTGTATTTAATTATTGGTTAGTTGGTCAATAGTCCGGAAAAAGATTTTTATTACAGTCAATCAATGCTCACCCTCAGACTTTCCGGGCTCAGAACAAATCCGGCAGGTGCAGGCGCCCCGAGACATGGCAATATATTTATCAGAGAAGCATGTGATACCTTCCAATTGTCTGTAGACATGGCAAAAGTAGTGTAAAATAGATAAATCACCCCCCCCCCGTGTTAATTTTTGTTAACAGTATGAAAATAAAAGGTTTGACTACAAATGGGGCATTTCTTACAGCCCACCTCCGGCACAAATCTGATTTCGGGGCACTGATATCCGGGCATAAAAAAAGAGCGGCCTCGACGGGTCGCTCTTGCGCGGGCGTAAACTCGCTGTGTTTTTTGTTTTTCGTGGTAAAAGGTTAATGGTCTAATTGCTCTGTTTGTAGTATTTAAGGTTTGCTCTGTTTTTTAGTGTTGTTCTGTTATAAGGTTGCTCTGCTTAATTTTGTGCTTAAAATTTGATTCTAATGTTACGGTGTGGTATTATCCTTGGTCAGAAGGTTACAAATTTCGTTATTATGTAGGGCATGCCACAAGGGCGTGCCGGGTGTGTCTTGAGTAGAAAGAAATACAAATAGGTCAAATTTCTCTTGTTATTTAGGACTGCAGCATAGAACCGGTCAGCACAGTCGCTGTTTGTGGTCAGCGAGGCTGTGACATCTGGGCTTACTTTACGAGTCACTTTCGGTAAGAGGGGTAATGCTGCTGTCTGGACAGTTAAAGTTGTGCGGCCTCATCCGGCTTAGTGTGGCCGGATGTGACCGCACCAACTAACAGCTATTTTACTCATCTTTGTTTGTAAACCCCGCGGCTCTCATGCCTTGGTTTCTGCGTCGTCCCAATCTATAAGCGGACTGGAGTACGCTTGATTTGTTTACGTTGCAAAGTTACATACAAAAAAAGCGCTGACAATGGGGTGGTAAAAACATATGGTAAATAATAAAACAGTTATCGCGCTGATAAACAGCGCGATAAAATTTAATATTGGTAAATAAAAAGTGTTTTTATATTAAGCCGTAAATGCCTGCCGGCATATAATTTGCATACTCAGCCTGATGGATGCCGTCTAAATATGGATTTAGAACGAGGGCTTTCCAAGGGTGCGCACGGTTGCGGCGAAGTCCTCGCGCGGTATGAGCGCGCGGTTGCGCATGCGCTGGCTGGCATTGTATACCGTCTGTACCGATACGTGCAGAAACTTCGCGATTTTGCTGTTGTCGGTAATACCGAGACGCATCAGCGCACAAATACGCAGTTCGGGGTTGAGCGGGTCGGAGGGCTTGTGTTCGAATCTGGCATCGGGACGCAGCAGCCCGTTGACGTCTTTGACAAAGTCGGGATAAATCTGCAGGAAGGACTTATCAAAATTGGCATAGAGTTGCTTGAGCTCGCGGGCCGACAGTTCGCCCGATTTTGCCAGGTTGCGGGCTTCCTCGTACTGACAGGCAGTCATAAGTCTGAAAATGTTGGTGCGGAACTCGTTCAGTTTGGTTATATAGTCAGAGCAAAGGCCGAAAAGGTCTGCTATGCATTTATCCTTGTCGGTGTTGTCGCGGCGCAGATCAAGGGCGCTTTGCACGGCATCGTCATATTTTTTGGCGATTTTCTCGTTCGAGGCATGCAGTTCGCGGTTCGAGGCATGCAGGGCCTCGCGCGTCTTCTGCAGCTCTTCGACACGCTGTGACAGTTCGCCGTTTGCGTCATGCAGGCTATGCCTGGAGCGTTTTAGCGAACGGGTGCGGCGGAACAGCAGCACTACCAGTACGGCAAGGATGGCCAGGGCCACGATGAGCGATATAAGCATTCCGCGCACCTGGCGCGACTGATGTACGTTGCGGTCAAGTATGGCCCGCATGGTGCGGTCCTGCACCATTGCCAGCGACGGCATACGGACGCGGCTTTTGTAACGGCTGGCGCAGGCGATGGCGAAGTTGACATAATGCGATGCCCTGTCAAGGTCGCCGGCGCCGTAAAGGATGTCGGCCACCGCCTCGAGCGAGGCGATTTCCTTGTTGCAGGTTTTAGTGTCGGCAATCGCAGAGAGTATGAGGTACCGGAACTCGCTTACCCTGTCTTTTTTGTAACCGTACAGCTGGCTGAGTACCCAGGCGTTGATGGCGTCGTCGCGGGTGCTCAGATGCGAGTTGTCCACCTTCGGCTTGAGGTCGCGTATGGCCTGGTCGATCTGCGCGGGGTTCTTGTACGTCTCCCACCCGCGCAGCCAGCAGTATGACTGCGCCTCGGCAGGCATGGCGGCGATTGTCAGGTGTACAAGGCTGTCCAGCTCGCGTGAACTGAGACCCTCGCGCTGTTCGGCGTCAGCCGACTGATGGGTGCTCAGAAACAGCATACGGTCGCAGTAAAGGTAGGTCTGCGAGGGCGAGAAGGTAGTACGGTCGAGACGCATGAGCGACCGATAGGCCTCGTCCATAAATCCGGTAGCCGTAAGCACGTAGATACGGTTAAGTTCCTGGTCGTTGACGAGGTCGGGGCGTTCGAGTTCCTTTGCCAGTGCCAGTCCGCGTCTCGCATAGACAAGAGCGGAGTCCGAGTCATATGCCGAATACTCGTCATAGAGCGATGTGGTGAGCCAGTACCGTTTTTCGAGGTCCGAGGCCTCGGCCAGCGATACCCGCAACGACGAAATGCGCGCTTCTTTTTCGTGTGTGAACCGGGCACTGTTGGCTATCAGAGTATCAAGTTGTTGCAGCAGCTGACGGTTCTCGGCCGTCAGAACTCCGGCGGCATGCGTGTTCGGCACTCCGCATATCACGAAGAAAAAAATAGCAAGAAGATGGCGCGACATCGAATTATTTTTCAGAGCAAGTGTGTTTATGATTAAGGCTATGCTGAGCAATGCTGCAAAATTAGCACTTTTTTTCGTACAAAAAAACAAAGTGGCACAAAAAGCTCCCGCCGACACATCGGAAAGATTCCAATAAGAAGTGCAACGGCCCTTTCCTCACTCCTCCTCAGGGGA
>CAZETN010000108.1:0-5191 GCA_964514475.1 uncultured Bacteroides sp. | reverse complement strand
AGCGCATAGCCATTATCGTAAACCACTGGCCTTCGCGCCTCGGCGGACAGGAACAGTCGTCGCCCAACCGCGAGGCTGCCGCACGTCTCTGCCTCGCCATCGCCGACTCGCTCTGGAAAACCGACCCCGACATGGGCGTAATCATCATGGGCGACCTCAACGACGATCCTCAGGACAAATCTTGCGCCAAAGTCCTCGGCGGCAAACCCGACCCTGACGATGTAGGCGCCCACGGATTTTACAACCCCTGGTGGAAGATGCTCGACCGCGGCATCGGCACACTCGCATACAAAAGCTCGTGGAACCTTTTCGACCAGATTATCATATCTGGCAACCTTGTCAACAACGACGGCAAAGGCTGGGGCTTCTGGCGTGCCGAGGTGCTGAACTTCGACTTCCTCCGCGACACCAACGGCACCCGTCAGGGCTACCCCCTGCGCACTTTCGCCTCGGGCGCCTACCTCAACGGCTTCTCGGACCACTTCCCCACCGAAATCTTCCTGCGCCGCACCGTCCCCGACCGCAAATGACAATCAACGACTCAGCTGACGCATGACCGGCGCTTTGCCCCGGCACACGACACAGCCGAGCAAAACCACCCATAAGTAAAGCCGCCCTCGCAGGCGGCTTTACTTATATATTATATTTTATGGAAGGTGCGGGGGCGTTCAGGAACCGACGTTTTTACGGGGCGCGTAGTGCGTCGGCGCAATCGCTAACTGACGGTGACTGTCTTTGCGGTTACAGGCTCGCCGAGGAACAGGGTGGCTGTCTGGTCGAATTTCTCGGCGTGGTCGGTGGTGAGGTAGTCGACGCCGGCACCGCGGCTCAGCCGGCACTCCATTTCAGGGTGGCGGCGCAGGTAGTCGGTCAGGCTGTCGGCGACAATGTCGCCTTGCGAAATCAGGCGGATGTGGCCGGGGAGAGCGGCCCGGATTTTGTCATACAGCAAGGGATAGTGTGTGCACGCCAGCAACGCAGTGTCTATTTCGGGGTCCTTGGTCAGCAGCGCCTCCACTCCCTCGCGCACAAAAAAATCGGCGCCCGGACTGCCGGCATAGCCGTACTCCACCAACGGCACCCATATGGGGCACGAATGACCGCTGACACGGTAGTCGGGACACAGTTTGTGTATTTCGATTTCGTAGGAGCCCGAAGCTATTGTGCCCGGTGTGGCAAAAACACCGATGTGCCCGTTTGTCTCCATGCCGGCGATGGCCTCGGCTGTCGGGCGTATCACCCCCAGGACACGACGCGTGGGGTCGCCGCTCTGCGGCAGCCACCGCTGCTGTATGGTGCGCAGGGCTTTGGCCGAGGCGGTGTTGCATCCCAGTATTACGAGCGGGCAGCCCTGGTCGAACAAATGGCGCACACACTGCAGTGTAAAACGGTACACCATGTCGAAGGAGCGCGTGCCATACGGGGCGCGAGCATTGTCGCCCAGATACAGATAATCGTACTGCGGGAGCGCCTTGCGCAGTCCGCGCAGCACCGACAGGCCGCCGAAGCCCGAGTCGAACACTCCTATAGGTGCCTTGTCGTTCTTGTTCATCTCACTTTACGGGTTACACGGCGCAGGACATACACAGGCGACGGTATCAGGCGCGGCAGGGCCGCCAGCTGCACGCGGGCATCGGTCATTTCGGCACTCATGGTGGCGTCGCCGGTTTTCATACCCCGGGCGGCGATGGCATCGGCTACGGTGCGTACCGCCAGTTCGGGCGTGTTGGTATCCTTGCTGATATGACACAGGAAAATATGGCTCAGGACATCCGGAGCGGTTTCGGACGCCGCGAGCACCGATGCCGCCCACTCGGCGGTCACGGCATTGTCGAGATGCCCTTTCTCGCCGGCTATCCGGGCTTTGAGATAGTCGGGACGGTCGCAGGTACGCAGCATTTCGGCGTCATAGTCGGCTTCGAGCATGATGAAGTTCGCGCGGCGCATGTAGTGGTCGGCACGCTCGGTGATTACGCACATATCGGTGGCCACCACAAAGGTGTTATCGTTATGGCGGATGCTGAAGCCTACGTTGTCGCTGCCGTCGTGGCTGGTTTCGAAGGGCGTGATGACAAATCCGCCGGCTTCGAACTCTATCTCCTTGTATACGGCACGGTGGTAGTCCTTCACGCGTCGCGACACCGATGTGCGTCTCAGCAGTCCCTGCAGGCAACGGGGCGTGCAGAACAGCGCCAGATGGCGGTTGTAGCGCAGGAGTTTGTATGCGTAACGTATATGGTCGCCATGGTCGTGGGTGAGCAGTATGCCGGCTATGCCGCGCATGTCTATGTGGTTTTCGGCGAGGGTCCTGACCACCAGGTCGCTGTCTACGCCGGCATCGATAAGAATACCGCCGCGGTCGTTGCCGAGATAGGCGCAGTTTCCGGACGAGCCGCTTCCGAACGATATAAACCGCAGTGCGTCGTGACGCCTCAGACTGCCGGTGTCTATGTCGAATGAATTCCCGGGCGCAGGTGCGGGCGCTGTGTCCGCGGCTGCCGGCTCGGCATGGTCGGCGCCATGGGGACTGTCCATGTCGGCTATGTCGAAAAGGCCGGGGAAATCCTCAAGGGCCCTCAGGGCACGACGCTTGCGTGAGTTCGGCTTTGCCATAGGTAATATAAGTTACGGCCTCAGGGTGTCGGGCCCGATAAGAAATATCGTTGGAATGCGGTTATAATCGTATTGTCTCGTGCGCCATGCCGATACCGGCAGTGTGACTATCGACTGGCGGTCGCCGGTGATGTCCGATGCCACGCATACCGGCGTCTGCGGAGACAGCGCCTGCAGCATCTGGGCCATAAGACGGTTGTTGCGGTACGGGGTCTCGATAAAAATCTGAGTCTGTCCGGCCCGGGCCAGACGCTCGAGTTCGCGCAGACGGCGCGCGCGTTTGAATTCGTCGACAGGCAGGTAGCCCTGAAAGGCAAAACTCTGACCATCGAAACCGCTCCCCATCAGCGACATAAGTATACTCGACGGTCCCACCAGGGGCACCACTTCGATGCCGGCGCGCTGTGCCGCGGCCACCACCGAAGCTCCCGGGTCGGCCACGGCGGGACACCCGGCCTCGCTGATGACTCCGAGCGGAAACCCTCGGCGTACGGGGTCAAGCATGGAGCCGACATCGGCCAGCGATGTGTGCTCGCTCAGTTCGTAAAAAGTACAGCCGTCAATGGGGAAATCGTGTATCACCGACCGCAGGAAACGCCTTGCCGACCGCACGTTCTCGACGGCAAAATGGCGTATGGGCCGCAATACCTCCATGTTGTACGCCGGCAGCACACGCCGCCAGCCGTTGTCGCTGAGAGGCACCGGCAGCAGATAGACAGCCGCACGGAGTCGGATGTCGTCGGTTCGGGTATTTTCGTCGTTTTGGGACAGGCACATATCAGATACAAAGGTACGCATAATAATTTACACTCACAACCGCCCGAATGCCGTTATTTTTTCGTACCTTTGCAGTTAGGTGTGTCCGCACGCCTGTTTATCCGCGCTTTTCAATCATTTTTTCGCATATCACCCGCTAAGACGGGATACCTCCCCTCCCCCCCTAATTCACGCATCTATGGATGACAAAAATACCGACAGGCCAGTAAAACGCACCGTCCTCGACGCCGACGACGTGGCACAGATGGCCCCCGCACTCGGCAAACACCGCAAACTGGTGAACCGCCTGCTCAAATGGCTGTACATCGACCACGTGAACGCCGTTCATGACAAATATTTCGACGAACCGGGTCCGGCGTTTCCGCAGAACCTGATCAAGGACTTCGACATAACATTGCGCGTCGACAACGAGCAGGTACTCGACAACCTGCCCGAAGGCGCCTTTATCACCGTCAGCAACCATCCGTTCGGCGCTCTCGACGGCATCACCCTCATCGCACTGGTGACGGCTCACCGCCCCGCCTTCCAGGTGATGGTGAACATGATTCTCGGCAAAATCACGGCCATGCGCCCCAACTTCATCGCCGTCGACGCCCTGGCCAGCGACGACCCGGCAAAAAAAGCCGTGTCGATGCGCGGCATCAAGGAAGCCATCGACCAGGTAAAGGGGGGCCACGGCCTGGGATTTTTCCCCGCCGGCGCCGTCAGCAAGGTAAACCGGCACTTGCGCATCGAGGACCGCGAATGGCAACCGTCGGTGATACGCCTGATTGACAAGCTCAAGGTGCCTGTGATACCGATTTTCTTCCACGGCCGCAACTCCACCTTCTTCAACATCCTGGGCATGATTGACTGGCGTCTGCGCACTCTGAGACTGCCCCGCGAGGTATGGCGCAAATGCCACACCACAATGCACATCACCATCGGCGACCCCATCAGCGTCGCCGAGCAGCAGGCCCATGCCGGAAGCATCGAGGAGCTGGGCGCTTATCTCAAGCAAAAAACCTACGGGCTGCGCGACCATAAGCCGAATTCCTGAATTTAGACGGCCACAGCCCCCCGGGTCCGCCTTCATGTCGTGTGCAAAAGCAATGCTTCTGTCAGGCATCAGTCCAATTACCAATCGATAATATTAACTGAAATAAATGTCCGGTTTACTGACAACCATAAAAGGAAACGATTCCGCTCCGTCGCCCGATGTAGTACGCGCCAAACAGCGCTTCGGCATCGTCGGCAACACTCCGGCGCTGAACGAAGCCGTGGGCCGCGCCCTTACCGTGGCACCCATCGACCTGTCGGTGCTTGTCATCGGCGAAAGCGGTTCAGGCAAGGAATTCTTTCCCAAAATCATACACGAAAACTCTGCCCGCAAGCATGCCCGCTACATCGCTATCAACTGTGGCGCCATACCCGAAGGCACCATCGACTCGGAACTGTTCGGCCACGAAAAGGGGTCGTTCACCGGTGCGGTAGCCGCACGCAAGGGTTACTTCGAGGAAGCCGACGGGGGCACTATCTTCCTTGACGAGGTTGCCGAACTCCCCCTGACTACGCAGGCACGCCTGCTGCGTGTGCTCGAGACCGGCGAATTTCTGAAAGTAGGCTCGAGCCAGGTACAGCGCACCGACATACGCATCGTAGCCGCCACCAACGTCGACCTGCCACGCGCCATCGCCGAGGGAAAATTCCGCGAAGACCTGTATTACCGCCTGTCCACGGTACAAATCGACGTGCCGCCGCTGCGCGAACGCACACCCGACATCATGCTGCTGACACGCCGCTTCGCCTCGGCTTTCGCCGA
>CAZETN010000107.1:0-5247 GCA_964514475.1 uncultured Bacteroides sp. | reverse complement strand
TGAGTTCTTCAAATTTATTGCCTAATTTTGCACTTGCAGGTAGAATCTGCGCTGCCGTGTGGTCCCGGCATGCTTTTTTATCCGTCTCGGCTTCGGGGGATGCGTATTTTTTGGTTACTCGCCACTTTTTTGCTACATTTGCATATTATTGCCATTTATGCTTGATTTATGAACGATTATATTGAGGTGCGCCTCGACGTGACTCCCTGTTGCGAGGATGCCACCGACCTGTTGGCCGCACTCCTTGCCGATGCCGGCTACGAGTCGTTTGTGCCCGACGACACCGGCCTGACGGCGTACGTGCCGGCCAAGGCTTTTGACCGTGGGGCTGTCGATGCCGTAATCGCGGACTTTCCGATGGGTGTGTCCATATCGGCCCATGACTCTTTTGTCGAGGGACGCGACTGGAATGCCGAGTGGGAGCGCAACTACTTCCGTCCCATAGTCGTCGGCAACCGCGTTGCCATATACAGCAGTTTCCATACCGATGTGCCGCAGGCCGAACACCGGATTGTCATTGACCCGAAAATGGCTTTCGGCACCGGCCATCACGCCACCACATCGCAGGTGATACGTGCTATGCTGGATCTTGACCTGCGCGGCAAAAGTGTCATAGATATGGGTACCGGCACCGGCATCCTGTCGATACTTGCGGCCAAACTCGGGGCTGCTGACGTGTGTGGCATCGAGATAGACGAGTTCGCATATGTCAACGCCGTCGAGAATACCCGCATAAACGCCCGGCCGGACATAAGACTGATTAACGGCGATGCGTCTGCCCTTGCGGTTCTCACTCCATGTGACGTATTCATCGCCAACATCAACCGCAACATCATCATCGCCGACATCCCGGCTTATGCCGCCGCTCTGAAAAAGGGCGGAGTCATGCTGCTCAGCGGTTTTTATGTCGACGACATCCCCGCGGTGCTTGCCGCCGCACAGCCTTACGGACTGCGCGAGACGGGCTACTCGGACGAGGAGCGCTGGGTATGCCTCCGGCTTATCAAGGACGCCTGACCACCAGTTTATTAGAGCTTGTTTAATAATAAATGTTGACGACAGGGTCGCAGAGCTTGAGCTGATTTTCGTTTTGTGACGAAGGAGTGTACCGGACGTACACGACTGAGGAACAGGATGAAAAGCGGCCAAGATATGCGACGCGAAAGTAACTTCAATATAAATTTCAAGCTCTCTGTATTCTTTAAGAAAACCATATGTCCGTTAACGTCAATAAAAATATTTCCGTTGAGCTGCCATTCGTCGGCATCTTTCCGTCTGTTCTTCGGTCGTTATGGAACCCCATAACTCCCTCATCACAAACGAAAATCTGCTCGACGACTGACAGCCCTGTCGTTAACATTTATTGTTAAACAAGCTCTTAATGCCAGTCATTATCAGAATGTCAAGCCATATGCGTATGCTGATTGCGACCGCCATGCTTTTGGCGTCCGCTTCGGCCCATGCCCTGATGTCACGCGACTCGGTCCTCACCGTAACCGAAACGCTGACGTCGAAAGTCATTGTCGACGAGCATCCCGACATGGCTCACCGCCAGAGCGGAGAGCGGCCGCTGAAATTCGCCTGGGGCGCCGAACTGAACGGCGGTGTCGAAATGGGAGGACACGATATGTCGACAATCGGCATCGCGGCTAATTTCGGCATGCAGTGGTCTTTTGTCCGCATGCTCGGAATAAGCGCGGAAGCCGACATAATGGTCGACAACTCATCGCGGATATTTCCTGTATCACTGATTTTCCAGACCGATTTCTCACGCCGGCGCCGTCTGTGTTTCATGGATGTGCGCGGCGGCTGTGCCTTGAGCTACCTCAACGACGAACCGCAGTCCACCCAGCCATACGGGGCCCTCGGTCTCGGTGTCACACTTGCTGCCGGACGCACTTACGCCTCGTCACTGATTGTAGGCTGTTCGTACGTGGGACGCGAATACTGCTGGCAGGGAAACGCACGCCGCACGTGTCCCGGCATGTTCTACGTTTCGATGCGTTTAGGCGTTTCTTTCTAATTAGCTTGCCATGAAAAGAATATACACGATAATCGCCGGTGCGCTGCTTCCGTTGGCCATATCGGCGGCCACACCCGGATACATCGATGTCTCGGCCAACCATATCGACATGAACGGCGCTGACTGGTCGCCTCTGAAGGGGCACCTCGAAAAACTTGCGGGGGGTCGCGACACTGTCGTGCGTGTGCTGCACATAGGCGACTCGCACATTCAGGCCGAGTTTGTCACCAACGAACTGCGCCGCCTGCTGCAGGAACGTTACGGCAACGCCGGGCGCGGACTTATTTCGCCGCTGCGGCTCGCGGGTACCAACCAGCCGGTCGATTATACGGTTACCGCCAGCCCCGGCACACAGTTCAGGCAGACGCGCCTGCTCAAGCTGCCCTGGCCCGTACGTCCCGGTGTCACCGGTATTGCCGCCGAGCCCCAGAGCGACACACGCCTGACCTGGAAAACCACGCTACCGGGCCATGACATACGTAAGGCGCGGATAATAACCGGAAAGACAATGGAGATGCGGGAGTTCGATACTCCGGTTGACTCGATGGACATAGCTGTACAGGCCGGCAATCCGGTTTTCGGCGCCATACTGGAAAACGGACGTCCCGGACTACTGTATTCGGCCATAGGCAATAACGGCGCAACGTACAACGACTACCTGCTTGTTGACGGCTTTGCCGAACAGACGCGGGTTTTCGCTCCGGCACTGATTATACTGTCGATGGGCACAAACGAGGCTTTCTCATATATGACGGATGCCGAAATCGAAAAATCGGTACGTACTCTTATAGGCCGGTTGCGAGACTTCAATCCGGAAGCAGCGATGCTGATGCTGACTCCTATGGAGTGTCAGAAAAACCGTAATCACGGACAGCGGCCTCTGTCGCCATATTATGACATCCTTGAGCGCAATGCCGAAATCGCGGCTATAATCAGGCGCGTAGGCAGTGACCTCGGTGTTCCCGTCTGGGACTTTTATGCCGTTGCCGGAGGCCACGGTTCAAGCGACAAATGGCTCGGCGACACACTGATGAACAAAGACCGCATACACCTGCTTCGTCCGGGCTATGAGCTTGAGGCGAAATTGCTGTATGACGCTTTGCTCGAGCAATTCGATTAACCAAATTTAACATTATTGGCACCCCTAATCTGTAATTTTTACTGATTACCGGCGTCTAATATTAACGATAAGCAGAAGAACTCGGTTTAAGTATCCTGACTTACCTGAATAAAATATATTTTTGAAACATTATCAGGGTTGCCGGCTTCTTCATTCAATCTGAGACATACCTCATTATTCGGAACTTTCGAACGGAAATTCATCACAACTAACAATATTTATATGAAAAAATTCATTCTTGGCGTTTCGGCAGCCGTATGCATGCTGTTCAGCGCCGGCGCCATGGCCCAGCAGCCCGATGCCGCAGCATTGCTGCAGCAGATACCTGCCGCTCCGGTTGACAGCGCAGTACGTGTGGGCAAGCTCGACAACGGCCTTACCTACTACATCCGTCACAACGAGACCCCCAAAGGTCAGGCCGACTTCTTCATCGCCCAGAAGGTCGGTTCAGTCCTCGAAAACGAGGAGCAGCGCGGCCTGGCGCACTTTCTGGAGCACATGTGCTTCAACGGCACCGAAAACTTCCCCGGAAACAGCCTTATCGACTGGCTCGAGACCGTAGGCGTAAAATTCGGTCAGAACCTCAACGCGTATACTTCGATTGACGAGACGGTCTACAACATCTCGTCGGTTCCCGTAGCCCGCAAGGGTGTCATCGACTCCTGTCTTCTCATTTTGCACGACTGGGCCGACGGTCTGCTCCTTGACCCCGAAGAAATCAACAAGGAGCGCGGCGTTATCCACGAAGAATGGCGCCGCACCAACATCGGTCTGGCAAAACTTCAGGAGGAACTCTTTCCCAAGATTTTCGGCGACAGCCGTTACGGCGAACGCCTGCCTATCGGTCTGATGTCGGTTGTCGACAACTTCGAGCCTCAGGTGCTCCGCGACTACTACGAAAAGTGGTATCGTCCCGACCAGCAGGGTATTATTGTCGTAGGTGACGTTGACCCCGACTATATCGAGGCAAAAATCAAGGAAATATTCTCGCCCATCAAGATGCCCGAAAATCCGGCACCCCGCGAGTATTTCCCCGTCAGCGACAATCCCGGCACCATCTATGCCATTGGTCAGAACGACGAGGCTCCCATGTCGGCGGTCATCATGTCGTTCAAGCAGAAAGAGCAGTTCATTCCCCGCGAGTACCGCAACACCGTGGCCTTCTTCCCCACACAGTACCTGCTGTCAATGATCGAGGATATGCTCAACCAGCGTCTGTCCGACATGACCAAGAAAGCCGATTGTCCCTTTGCGAGCGCCCGCATCAGTCTGGGCAACTACATTTACGCGCCCACCAAGGACGCTCTCGACCTTGAGGTTGTTGGCAAAGGCGACGACATCGTTGCTGCCCTGACGGCTGCTTACCGCGAAGTCCTGCGTGCTGCACGCGGCGGTTTCACCGTCAGCGAGTACGACCGTGCCAAGGCCGACTATATCGCATCCCTCGAGAAGCAGTACGAACAGCGCAACGGCCGCCAGAATACAAGCTATGCCCGCGAATATGCCGCCAACTTTACCAAAGGCGATCCCATCCCCGGTATCGAATACGAACTCAATACCGCACGCCAGCTCGAGGCAATGATTCCCCTCCAGGCCATCAACGCCACACTGCCCCAGATTGTCGGCAACGACAACCGCACCGTGCTGGTAATGCTCGCCGGCTCGGCGAAACTGCCCACCGAGGCCGGACTTGACGCCGCCTTAAAGGCTGTGGACGCCGAAAAAATCGAGGCCTTCAAAGAGGAAGTCAAAGCCGAACCCCTCGTTCCCCAGGACCCCAAGCCCGTACAGCCCCGTGTAAGCGAAAATCCCCAGTGGAATGCAACAGAGCTGGTATATCCCAACGGTGCCAAGGTCATCATCAAGCCCACTAAGTTCAAAGACGGCGAAATTGTGATGGAGGCAATCGCCAAAGGCGGTATATCGGCAATCGAGGCAACCCCCGCGACCCTGCAGTTCCTTGATTTCGCAACCTCTGACATGGGCCTGGGCTCGTACAACAGCAGCGATCTCGAGAAATTCCTCAGCGGCAAGCAAACCAATCTCAGCGCCAACATCGATGTATACCCGCGTGAGCTCAGCGGTGATACCACCCCCAAGAACC
>CAZETN010000106.1:0-5343 GCA_964514475.1 uncultured Bacteroides sp. | reverse complement strand
CTGAGTTCTTCAAATTTATTGCCTAATTTTGCACTTGCAGGTAGAATCTGCGGAATACAGGTGTCCCCCCAGGCAGGCGCATGAGGCCCTTGCGGCGGAGGTATGGACGGTTCCCGGGTCATTGGGCGGGCACGCGCAGCAGGACAGCCGCGGGATAGTGCCGCTGCAGGTGCCGCTGCAGGTAGCCCAGGGTATCGGCGGCGATTTCGGGCCCGGCTCCGTAGTCGTATTCATTGTAGAGCAGGTATCGCAGCTCGATGCCGCGGGTGCGCAGGGCCTCGAGTGACAGCAGTGTGTGGTTGATGCTGCCCAGACGGCTGTTGGTGACAAGGGCGACAGGCAGACGGCGCGTGGATACGTAGTCGATGGCCATGAAGTCGTCGGTGATGGGTACCATCAGGCCGCCGGCGCCTTCGATAAGGACGTCGTCGTAGCGCCGCGCCAGTTCCTCGCGGGCGCTGTCTATGACGCCGAGGTCGATTTCCACCCCGTCGATGCGTGCGGCCAGCTGCGCCGAGGCCGGGTAGCTGAGTATTATGGGGGCTGTCAGCCCTTCGGCGTCTTCGGGCAGGGGGCCCGTGCCGGTAAGACGGCGGTGGGCCTCGATGTCCTCGCTGGTGCCGGTACATCCGGTCTGTATGAATTTCTGGGTTATGACTCTGCGTCCGCTGTCGGCGAGTTGCCGTGCCAGCCACGCGGTACAGTAGGTTTTTCCGGCGTCGGTGTCTATGCCGGTTATAAACAGTTGCACCTTGATCTGGAATTAGTGATTGGTAATCGGTGATTGGCCGCCATGCGTGTCATACCTTGCGGGCGATGATGTAAATCGGCCGGAAGGTAAGGGGACAGCGGCCTTCGTTGTCGCGTGGATATGAGGTGAGGATATGACGGGCCAGGACAACCGGGCTGCGGCCGTAGCGTACGGCATTCACGCCGGTGTGACTCAGATGCCGCAGCACGTCGCGGGGCGAGCCGAGAGTCAGTGTCATGTCCTCTTCGGTACGTACGCACACCACAAGGTCGTCGGGGAACATTGTCTGCCAGGCGTCGCCTGATGGAACCTCAAGCCCCGAGCCGAGCACGGACGCCAGCTCGTGCAGGTTTCCACGCGCAAAGGTCGATATGGCCAGCCAGCCGCCCGGAATAAGCACTCGCGAGCACTCGTGCAGGAATGCCTTGGGCGAGTTGAACCACTGCAATGTGCTTGTGCTGAGAATGAACGCCGCCGATGCCGACGGCTGACGGCGTATGCGCAGCTCGGCGTCGCACTGTTCGGCGCGCGCGTTGTGTACGGCGGCCGATACCTGCGCCGGTATGCCGGCAATGTCCCAGAGCGCCACGGTGCCCATATGGTGGGTGGGGGCGTACAGGGCCGTCAGGGCGCCGTCGCCGACGCCTATCTCTATTACGTTTCCGGCCAGCGGGGCGCCTCCCAGGCAATCCGTCAGCAGGGAGTGCAGGCGTCGCGCTATGTCGTGCTGGACAACGGCGTTGTCGGCGTAGGTGTCCTGCGAGCCGGCGAAGCGGGCGGTCACCAGCTCCTTGTCGATGAAGATGCGGTCGATCAGCGTCTGGAAATCGGGCATGTGCCCGGCGTTCATGCGTCGTATGGCCGCCACGCCGCGCCACGCGCACTCCTGGGCCGACGGCACGAAGATGCGGTCGTGCTCCGAAATGACGGCCAGGTCCCATTCGTCTACCTGCGGCGCATGGAAGGTGGCGTGCATCTCGAAGTCGGCAAGTTCGGCTATGGCGTCCTCGATGTCGCGGTGCGGGGCGTTTGCCCGGAAGACGTCGTACTCGTCCTTGCCCACGAACATCGAGCGGTAGAAGCGCCTCAGATTGTTGGGTGACATGCCGGCCAGTGTGGCGCTGAATATTTCGGGGTGTATGCCGCGGGCGGCGTCGATGGGTGTCAGGGTACCGTTGACGGCGATGCGCTTGGTTACACGCGGCAGCAGTTCGTGCATGGTCACCGAGGCCGCGAAGACGCCGAACGACCATGCGGTCACACAGATCTCGTCGTAGGCCTCGACCAGCGGGCTCCAGTTGCAGGTGAGCTCGCGGTAGTCCCAGACTACGGCGATGTCGTAGCCGTGGGCGTGCAGGTGTCTGAAGGGGCGCCAGTCCATTGCCCATCCGGCGAAGATGAGTATGAGGCGGCGTCCCGTCTTGTGGCGTGTGATAAACTTAATCTGCATCAGTTTCTGCGTGGTTCGATGTCCAGGGTCAGATAGCGCTTGCCGCCGAGCTGGCTGCCGGCGATTGCGTCGAGCGTGGTGGAGATGCGGGCTGCCGTGCGCACCAGCTGGTCGGTATGCGGACGCATCTCCGGACCCAGCGGCACGGTTCGCAAAAAGGCGATGATTGTGCAGGCGTCGCCCACCCACTGCCTCCCGGCCAGTTCGGTAAGCACGTTGTACGAGTCGGCGGGGTCGTCGTTGACCTCGAGCCTTTCGGTTTCCTGGCCGAGCCGGTTCAGGGCGCCCTCGCTGAGGCGGATCATCGTGGCCATGTCGGCGGCGTCGAAGTCGGCGTTGTTGCTTACGGCGTTCGCGTACGACCGCAGGGCCTGCTCATCAAGGACGGCCGGGGTAGCGAGTATAGCCTCGGGCGCGGACTTTTCGGCGGAGGGCTCTCCGGATTCGCCGCCGCGGTGTCCCGAGCAGCCCGAGCACGACGGGCACAGCCACGCCGTCAGCAGTGACAGCGTGACCGTGAGCGCCGCGGCGCCGGTTCGTATGGTTTTGCCGGTACCGGACAAGGTGTCAGTCCTTGATAAGGTCGTGACCGGTCATTTCGGCAGGCTGCGGCAGCCCCAGAATATGGAGCAGCGAGGGAGCCACGTCGGCAAGGCGTCCGTTCTCCACCTTTGCGTTGCGGTCGTCGGAGACGTATACGAAGGGCACCGGGTTGAGCGAGTGGGCGGTGTTGGGAGTGCCGTCGGCGTTGAGGGCGTGGTCGGCGTTGCCGTGGTCGGCGATGATGATGGTGCCGTAACCGTGGGCCTTTGCGGCCTCGACAACCTGTCGGCAGCATTCGTCGATGGTGACTACCGCCTTCTCGATGGCGGGATAGATGCCGGTGTGGCCCACCATGTCGCCGTTGGCGAAGTTGACGACGATAAAGTCGTACTTCTCTTCGGCGATGGCGGCGGTGAGCTTGTCGGCGACCTCGAAGGCCGACATCTCGGGCTTGAGGTCGTAGGTGGCCACCTTGGGCGAGGGCACCAGTATGCGGTCCTCGCCCTCGAAGGGAGCCTCGCGTCCGCCGTTGAAGAAGAAGGTTACGTGGGCGTACTTTTCGGTTTCGGCGATGTGCAGCTGTTTTTTGCCGCGGTTGCTCAGGTATTCGGCCAGGGTGTTGGCCACGTCCTGTTTGTCGAAGAGTATGTATACGCCCTTGAACGACGAGTCGTAGGGGGTCATGCAGTAATACTGCAGTCCGGGCACGGTTGTCATGCCCTGCTCGGGGATGTCGTGCTGGGTCAGGGCCACGGTCAGCTCCTTGGCGCGGTCGTTGCGGTAGTTGAAGAAGATAACCACGTCGCCCTCCTTGATGGTGCCGTCGACGGTGGCGTTGTTGATGGGTTTCACGAATTCGTCGGTCACGTCGGCGTCATAGCTTTCCTGCATGGCCTTCACCATGTCGGTAGCCTGTTTGCCCTCGCCCTTCACCAGCAGGTCGTAGGCCACTTTAACGCGTTCCCAGCGCTTGTCGCGGTCCATGGCATAGAAACGTCCGATGATCGAGGCGATTACTCCGGCGCTGCGGCTGCAGTGTTCCTGAACCTCCTCGATGAAACCTTTTCCCGAGCGCGGGTCGGTGTCGCGGCCGTCCATAAAGCAGTGCAGGTACACTTTGTCCAGGCCGTAGTCCCTGGCTATGTCGCAGAGGGCGTACAGATGGTCGAGGCTCGAGTGTACGCCGCCGTTCGAGGTAAGGCCCATCAGGTGCAGCGCTTTTCCGTGGCTGCGGGCGTATTCGTAGGCGGCCTTGATCTGCGGGTTTTCCTTTATCGAGCCGTCCTTGATGGCGTTGTTGATTTTAACGAGGTCCTGATAAACGATGCGGCCGGCGCCGATATTGAGGTGACCCACTTCCGAGTTGCCCATCTGGCCGTCAGGCAGTCCCACGTTCTCGCCGCTGGCCTGCAGCTGCGAGTGGGGGTAGTTGGCCATCAGCGAGTCCCAGTAGGGGGTGGGGGTCATCGAGATTACGTCGTCTTTCTGGCGGTCTCCTATTCCCCAGCCGTCCAGAATCATCAGTAAAGCTTTCATAGAGTGTGTTATGTTTTGTTTTTTGAATTTTTCGGATTTGCGGCGACGCGGCGTCCGCGTCCGCACAGGCATTGCAAAATTACGAAAATTTTGCGAGATAATGTAACCCGGCGCCCTTAGGGCCGTACGGGCACGAAGGTGACGGCGGCGTTTGCCGCGGCAGTGGCGCCGTCGGTCCACAGTGTCACGGCCGCTGTCATCGCACCGGTGTCGGCGTCGAGGCTTTCGGCGGCGGCCACGGTGGCGCGTTGCCCGTAGCGACATTCGTGCAGGTAGTTGATGACGAAGTCGGCGGCCATGTAGCCGAGGTACGTGTCCTGGGGCCACAGATTCAGTATGGCCTCGGCGTAGCGCGCCGAGTTTACGTGGCCGTTGAAGTCGAGGTCGCTGTATACGAACCGGTGGTCGCCCACCAGCGTCGCCGCGTCGGGCTGTGTCAGCGGCAGTTTGCGCAGGCGCGGCAGCGGGGATGTGCGTTCTGAGTTGATGAAGCGCTCGCCGTGCAGCACGCCGATGTCGGCGGCTGTACGTGCCGTCAGGTCGATGCACACCCACATGGTCAGGGCGTGCGCCACGGGCACTCCCTGCGCGTCAAGCAGGGTGAAGGCGCGGTTCGAGTACAGTCGCGACCAGTCCTGCACCCATGTCTGCAGCGTGAGTTCCTCGTTCGGGCCTGGAGTGCGGTCGAAGTGTATGTGCACGCGGCTCAGTACCCAGCCTATGTTGAGCGGAGCAAGGTCGGCCCAGCCTATGTGCAGGGCGTTGGCATGCAGGGTGGCCACCTCGATTATGCGCCGCAGCAGCAGAGTCACGGGCATGCGGCGCGCGCAGTCGCAGTCGCCGGCCGTCAAGGTAAATGTATGGCTGTAAAGTTCCATAAGGGTCATGATAAGTAAGCTGATGAACCGACCAGCTTCAGTAAATCGAGACGTACCCGTCTCACCTGTTATACGTGTGTGGTGGCGTTTTTGTTTCGCGTGCCCCCGGACGTGGCTGACAAAATTACGGAAAATCTCTGGAAAAGATAAATAAAAAGGGAGAAATGTCTTCGTAACGTCTGTCA
>CAZETN010000105.1:0-5355 GCA_964514475.1 uncultured Bacteroides sp. | reverse complement strand
TTAATATAGCGGTGGCTGGTGCCGTGGAAGCCGTAGCGGCGCACGTGGTCCTGTTCGTAGTACTTGTAAGGCAGGGGATACATGAAACTGCGGGCCGGCATTGTCTGGTGGAAGGCTGTGTCGAAGACTCCCACCTGGGGTACGCCGGGAAGCAGGGCCTTCATGGCCTCAATACCGGTGATGTTGGCGGGATTGTGCAGGGGAGCCAGATCATAGCATTCGCGGACCATGTCCTCTACGGCATCGGTGATGAGCACGCTCTTGCTGAACTTTTCGCCGCCGTGTACCACACGGTGGCCGACGGCATCGATTTCCTTATAGCTCTTGATGCAGCCTACCTCAGGGTCGGTGAGTGTCTTGAGAACGGCCTCGACCGCACCCTTGTGGTCGACAAGGCCAAGCTGACGCACTTCCTTTTCACCGTTGGAGAGCTTGAACTTGATAAAACCGTCCTTGAGTCCGATTTTTTCCACACCGCCTTCGGCCATGACGCGCTCGTCGGCGACGTCGATAAGTTTGTATTTCACTGAGCTGCTGCCGCAGTTAAGAACGAGAATTTTCATGTCGCAATATGTTTTTACAGATTAGCAGCCGCAGGTTTTATTCGGCCTCCTTGGCGCCGATAGCCTGGTTGCAGGTGATAATGATTGTTTTGTATATGTCCTCGGGATAAGCACCACGGCTGAGGTCGTTGACCGGAGCGGCGAGGCCCTGCAGTACGGGGCCCACTGCCTCGACGCCGCCGAGACGCTGAACAAGCTTGTAGGCAATGTTGCCCACCTCGAGACTGGGGAAAACCAGCACGTTCGCGCGTCCGCTGAGGGGCGACTGGGGCGCTTTGCCGGCAGCCACACCCGGAACGATTGCGGCATCGGCCTGAAGCTCGCCGTCAAGCATGAGCTCGGGCGCGAGCTGACGTGCGATTTCGGTAGCACGGATAACTTTGTCGACACGCTCGTGCGATGCGCTGCCCTTGGTGCTGAAAGTAAGCAGGGCCACACGTGGCTCGATGCCGGCGATGTCGCGTGCCGTCTGTGCCGATGCCACGGCAATCTGTGCCAGTTCTTCGGCCGACGGGTCGGGCAGCACGGCACAGTCGGCAAAAACCAGAATACCGTCGGTGCCGTATGGCATGCCCTCGGGGAGCAGCATTACAAAAGCGCCGCTCACCACACTGATGCCGGGTTTGGTCTTGATGACCTGAAAGGCGGCGCGAAGCACGTTTGCCGTAGTGTTCATGGCACCTGCGACCTGACCGTCGGCATCGCCGGCCTTGACCATAAGACAGCCGAGGTACAGCGGATTGGCGGCGGTGAGGCGGCTCTCCATCTCGGTCATGCCCTTTTTGCGGCGCAGTTCGAGCAGCAGGGGGGCATAGCGGTCGATGACAGCCTCATCGGCGGGGTCGACCATTGTGGCTTTCTCGATTTGTGTAAGGCCAAGTTCGATGGCCATACGTTTGATTTCGACAGGGTTGCCTATCAGTATTATCTCTGCCAGCCCGTCGGCCAGAATTCGGTCGGCGGCTTTAAGAGTACGCGGTTCTGTGCCCTCGGGGAGGACAATGCGCTGCCGGTTTTCGCGGGCGCGCTGGGTGAGACGGTCAAAAAGTGCCATATTTGTATGGATTGTTATGGATTGTGTTTTCTGTTATCGTCAAGGACCGATACTTTCAAAATTACTATAAGCTGATTTCTTCAACTTATTTATTTGCTGCAAAGGTAATGAAAAAATGCCGCCGCAACAAAACACGCGCCGCGGATGTTTTATTTTTAACGAAACGCGAAAAACAATTCAACATACTTAAAATTCATCCACGCATTATGAGCAGATCATCTGAAGACCGTCAGTCCCGCAGGGAGGCCGAACGTCGTTACGGGCCGGTTAAACGCCGTATCAACGGCTGGTTGCTTTTCGGGGTAATAGTACTTATCGTACTGCTGTTTATCTGGCTTACTTTCGCCGATTTCTCCGGAGACACTGATGTAGCCGCCTTCATTCCCGGCCTCCTGTGAGGTTATCAGGCCACGTGCCAGACCGACGGTCTGGCACGTGGCCTGTGTATATGTATCGGTGTTCCCGCGGTTCAGTCAATTATCACCTTGCGGGCGGTACCGTCGGTATAGCGGATGATGTTCAGGCCGGGCTGTGGTTCGGAAAGACGTCGTCCGGTAAGGTCGTAGTAGCCTTCGGCAACAACAGCATCGCCGACGGCTGTGATATCGTCGGTGCCTGTGGTGGAACCTGTATACATTGCCGACACCGGTATCATGATGTCGGGACAGGTGGGAGCCGAGACGCGCAGCCATGCCGAATACTCCTTTTTGCGGCGGTCAGGTGTAAAGGTGACATTGTAAGCGTCGCCGTCGGCACTGAAACTGAATGTGCCGCAGTCGGGGCCTACAAGGCAGGCGTGCGAGCCTTCCACCATATACGGTCGCGCTACCGAGACGCCGGCACTCACGGGATCGCCGGAAGTCTGCATATTCAGCGAATAGACCGAGGCCGACAACTGGCGCGACGGTATTGTCCACGCGTCACCCTGCCCGTTCTCCTGTTTGAGTTTATAGGCGAACATGTTGTATTTGCGCGGAGTCTTGTATGAGCCGCCCTTGGCGGTGATGATGCCGATGGCCATGAAGGGACGCCCGTCGGCATCACGGTGTATCTTGAGCGATTCAGGCTCTCCCGAGTCGTCGGTGGCGGCACACATGTCGGTCCATACTTCTTTTTTGAGGATTGCGGAGCGCTTGATGTACTCGCCTGTACGCCAGTTGATGACATTGACTATGAGCGTGGACTTGCCGTCAGTCGGTGTGGGAGTGCCGCTGTATCCCTCCTTGCCGTTACCTTCGTAGGTATATATGTAATCGCCGCTGATAGTGAAACCCTGGTCGCTCCATGTCTTGAAGCCTTTGTCGGCGGTGTTCAGGAACGCTCGCGACGAGCCGGTTATCTTGCGGTCGCCTTCTTTGACGAATACCACTTTAATCGGACGGGCCGAACCGGGATTGTTCATGGCGTCGTCCAGGTCATAGACGCTGAAGTTGTCGCCGGCCGAAGTACGGGTGCGCACTACAAGCAGACGGTTGTCATTGTCGACTCCGGGATACGGATGGGTGCCGGACGCATAGCTGCGGTTGAGTTTTGTAGCGTAACGCAGGTCATAGCAGTCGCCGTCGAGCCACGGAAAGATGCAGATATCGGTCGGCGTGGTGCTTGTCTGCGTGCCGTTGCCTCCTGTAAGGACCCAGACCTTGCCCTGGTGCCGGGTAACGGCCATGTTGCTGCCGTGGCCGCCGTAAGCCAGATACATGTGCGTCTCGTTGCCGCCCATGGCTACGCGCGACATAAACAGGAATGTATCCGAAAATTTGAAATTCGGGAACGCGTTGACGGTGCGAGTACCGAAGGTATTGGTGGTCTTGCACTCGTTTATTAAGTAGATGTCGCCCGTGGCATCGTCGATGTCGGCGCTCTGCACCACGGTGTGGATGGGTATTCCGGTTACCGACTGGGTGCCCACTGTCCATCCCTTGAGCCCTCCGGCGCCCCCGGTGGGAGTCACGCGGCCGAATTCGGCCTTACCGTCGCTGTCCTTCTTGCCGTAGAAACCGACGGTGGTGCCGTGCGACGACTCGTAGTTGAACTGCATCGACGAGCCGGCGAAATAGCGCTGACCCGTTGTCTCCCATGACGGACGTGTCCAGGCCGTACACATCTCCGAATTGTCGAACTCGTTCCAGCGGTGGTCGACCTCAGCCGTAGTTGTGTTTGCCTGATTACCATAGAATACATAGTTGTAGCCCGAAGAGTTTACCGATGTCTTGTTCCGGAAGATATTATAGTTGAGATAAATCCGGGTATTGTTCGGTTTGTATATGGCTTCGTTGCTGTCGCCGCTAAAAAATCGTACCAGCGAATACATGCCGCTCTGGCCCTGACAGCCGTCAAAGTCGTTGTGTCGTATGTAAGCCGTCGCACTCTGGTCGGCCACTGCTGAGGCACCGATGTAAAAAAGTCTGATGCAGAACGCACCGGTGGCCGTTCCCTGTTTGCGTTTACCTGCCCCGACATTGCGGAAGCGGTTGTGTTCGACTCGCATCTGCCCCTGCATGTTATAGAGACTTACCGATGTGCCGCCGTTTTCAAAGTAATTGTTGTGCACGTCGGTAAGCACGCCGCCTCCGGCGATGTGAACCGCGTCAGGCTGATTGTCGGCGTCCTTGCCGGCAAAATAGTTGTGGGCTACTTCAATACCCTGATAGCGTTCGATGGCCGCCCATTTGGAGGGGTCGGTCTTTTCGGCGACAGTGCCCGAGGGCCGCCAGGGAGTGCCCAGATAGAGAATGGCGTCACCGTTGCCCAACGTTGAATTGTCGGCCTTGTTATAGATGAAGCGGAAATTCTTAAGGCATGTCGAGCCTCGCCCGGCCTCATCGTTGAGGACGCGACCGGCCCCGGTGAAACGAAATCCGTTTACAGTGACTCCGGAAGCGTTGATTTTTAGTGTGCCGGTAATGTTTGTCTCTGCCTCCGAGCGTTGTCCCGACTCCGCGTCACACCATGCGTTTGCGCCGACAAGCGTCACATTGGGAGTATTGACTGTGAACGAACCGATGGTGTTCGGGCTGAAATAAATCACGTCGCCGTCCTTAACCGAGCCGAGGGCACCCCAGATACCGTCGAAAGCAGTGGTGCCGACAGTGAATTTATATCCGCGATAAGTGATTGTGGTACCGGCAGCCTGATTTTTGGCCTCGGGACCTACAAACAGACTGGCGGCCGAAACAGACGTCGCTCCGGATGCGACAGCAAATGCGTCCACGGCCGCGCGCAACAGGTAAGATTTTAGCATAAGGTAAATTAAATGGTAGATTTTCAAGGATTTTCGGCAAAGGTAATAAAAAACATCCATGTAGCAAAATACGGTAAAGACCGTATGGCGGATGCACGCAGAATAATGTAAATATGTTTCTTTGGCGATATTATAAGAAGGTCCCGCAGACCCGGTATTGCAACCGATGTCTGCGGGACCACTGTCTGTCAATGTAACTCAGAAATGAGTAATGCGGTTATTTTACCAGTACTTTCTGTCCGGCGATGATATAGAAGCCATGCAGGCCTTCTACAGCAGTCTCGCCTATGGCCACGGGCACTGTGCGCACCACGCCGGTAAGCGACACAACCTGTACGCCGGTTGCGACGGGCGAGCTGATGTAAACCACACCGTCTGCCACACGGACACCGATAGTGCCCGAAGTGTTGTAGGCTACATCGTCGACGCCGGTGTAGTTGTTGAGTTTGGTGTAGTTGCGTGCGCCGTCATACTCGAACCAGCTGTCCGAGGTTATG
>CAZETN010000104.1:0-5426 GCA_964514475.1 uncultured Bacteroides sp. | reverse complement strand
CGCTGTCGCGGGTGATGTTTCTTTCATTCATTCTCAATGCCTCGGCAATCGTGCAGACAAACAAATTCGTCAAGAGCATGAATGTCAGGCCGGTTGCCGTATCCAACTCGTTTGGCCTTATTATGGGTGCAGTCACGGGCATCGCTATGGCGGTCACCGGTTTCGGGGCGTGGGCAATAGTATGGCAGACTATAGTGACGGCATTTGTCAAGTCGGCAAGTCTGTGGCTGTGGAGCCGCTGGCTCCCGGCGGCGGCCTTCTCATGGAAATCGCTGCGGTCATTCATGTCGGTAGGCCTCGGCATGATGATGACCTCGTTTCTCAACACACTCTTCCTCAATATCTATTCCTTCCTGATCGGCAACCGCGTCGGACTGGCTCCCCTGGGCTACTACACCCAGTCGAACAAATGGAGCACAATGGGCATTTCGTCGCTCAGCCAGGTACTGACATCGACATCGCTCCCCGTACTGAGCGAGGCCCAGGACGATGCCGTGCGCTTCGAACGTTGCGTGCGCAAATTCGACCGGATGACAGCCTACCTGCTGTTTCCGGCCATGATTGGCCTCTGCGTTATAGCCACACCGCTTTTCCACGCATTGTTCGGCAGCAAATGGGACGCCTCGATTCTGCTCTTCCAGATTTTGTGCGTGCGCGGAATTTTCACCGTGCTCATCTCGCTGTACAACAACTACATGCTCGCGCTTAGTCACAGCCGGCCGATTTTCAGAATGGAGGTTCTACGTGACAGCGCGGCAATCATAGCACTCATAATCACGTTCCCCTACATGGCCGAAAGCACGCCCGCCAACCCTGTGTGGGGACTGTCGGTAATGCTGTGGGGACAGCTGGCGGCATCGGCCATAGCCTGGGCGGGGACCCTGGTGTGCGTTGTCCGATACACTCCTGTACGGGCCGCGGCTCTGATCGGTGACCTGGCGCCTTACTTCGCTCTGTCGCTGGTGATGGCCGGCCCGGCATGGCTGTCCACTTATCTAATCGTCAATCCCTTCGCGGCACTCGGGGCCGCAATAGCATCAGGCGCAGGCTGCTACATGGCGCTCAATCACCTGCTGCGCGGAAAAGTGCAGCACGAGGCTCTCGCTTACCTGCGCGGCCGCATGTGACACTGCCACTTTATAAAATACACAAAGGTTGCAAAAATGTCTGCGACTCAGCAAAATTAGTTGTAACTTTGCCTTGTGAAAAAATCAGTGCTTTTTTTCTTCGTATTCTGGGCCGCGCTGCTGTCCGTTTTTGTCGTGTCCAAAGCTTTGTTCGTGCTTCTGCAACCGGCATACACGGCAAGCGCATACGGCAGTCTCGGTACTGTGATTGCCGCAGGACTGTCAATGGACCTGTCAGTCAGCGCATATCTGGTGTCGCCCGTACTTCTGTGGCTTATCGCCGCGCAATGGATAAACAGACGAAACATGTTCACCGCTCTGCGCGGATACCTCTGGTTTGTGGTCGCTCTGACAGCCATCGTCATGGTCGCCGACTTCATGCTCTTTCCCTACTGGGGATTCAGGCTCGAGTCCACGCCGCTTTTTTACCTCACATCCTCGCCGAAGCTCGCCTTCGCCAGCGTACTGTGGTGGCAGATACTGCTGGGTGCGCTTGCAGTCGCCGCGCTTACCTATCTGCTTTACAGGTTCCTGAGTCTGTCCGTCCGAATAATTGACAGAGGAGGCGGATATACCGCAAAGACGCGCCGTATAAACACGGTCGTGCTGGCAGTGATTGCCGCAGCCATGATAATCCCCATACGTGGCGGCGTCACCGTAAGCACCATGAACCCCGGACGGGCTTACTTCTGTAACGACATGAACCTCAACCGTGCCGCACAGAACCCCATGTTCACATTGCTGTACTCGCTTACCCACGCCGACCGCCTGAACAGCGAATTCAACTTCTATGCCCCTGAGCTGGCCCGGGAAATACTCCGGCCTGTGCTGGGCCCGACAACACCCACGGATTCCGCGCTTGTGACACTGCGGAACCGCCGGCCTGACATATACCTGATAATTCTCGAGAGTTTCTCGGCGCAACTGATGCCGTCGTTGGGCGGCGAGGCCATCGCAGTCAAGCTTGACAGTGTGGCCCGCGGCGGGGTGTCGTTCCGCAATTTTTACGCCGAGTCGTTCCGCACCGACCGGGGTCTCGCCACCATACTCAGCGGCTATCCGTCATTGCCTTCGACATCGGTGTTCAAATTCGTCAATAAATTCGACAATATGCCCTCGCTGGCGCGCGAACTGCGCAAACAGGGTTATACCGCCTCCTTCATTTACGGCGGCGACATTGACTTCACCAACCAGAGCGGCTACCTGCGTGCCACCGGCTACCAGCGTCTGGTACGCGACACCGATTTCCCGGCCTCGCTGCGCACGGGCAAGTGGGGGGTACACGACGAGCATGTATTTGCCCGGGCTCTTGCCGACAACGCCTCCCTGACAACCGGTGACGGCCCGCAGTTTACCGTCATACAGACCTCCAGTTCGCACGAGCCCTTCGAGGTGCCCGCGCACTTACTAAAGGACGAACGTGCCAATGCCTTTGCCTACGCCGACTCGTGCCTTGGTTCCTTCCTGAGACAGCTGTCGCGGTCTCCGCGATGGAGCAACACCCTCGTGGTCATCACGGCCGACCACTGGGGTTTTTACCCGAAAGGACTATCCGATCCGCTGAAACGCCACCATGTTCCGCTGGTAATGACCGGGGGCGCCCTTGCAGGATTACCTGCCGTGATTATGACTACGGCATCGCAGAGCGCAATAGCGCCCACCATTCTTGCCCTGACCGGAGCCGACAATTCGATGTTTCCGAATGCCCGCAGCCTGCTTGACAAACCCGGAAAGGGCCAATTCGCATGGTTCAGCGAGCCCGAATGGTACTGCCTCATTACCGATGACACCGACGAACCGGTTATCGTAAATGTGTCAGGCCATAACGACATGCGGTCGACGGCGGTACGCCGCGCAAACGCTTTTGTTCAACAGACCTACGACGACCTGGACGCACGATGACCGAACTGCTCAACAATCTTGACGCACAACTGCTGATGGCAGTCAACTCGATGCACACGCCTGTGCTCGACACCTTCATGCGGATATATACCGGCAAGTGGATATGGGCGCCGCTGTACCTGTCGCTGCTCTGGTATCTCCGCTGCCGCATGGGATGGCGCAAGGCACTGCTGGTGCTTCTCGCCATCATCGCCACTATAGCTATAGCCGACCAGACATGCTCGACGCTGCTGCGGCCGATATTCCAGCGCCCGCGCCCGAGCCACAGCGACAACCCTCTGCTCGCCGGTCTGCACATAGTCAACGGCTATCGCGGAGGCAGCTACGGATTTCCCTCGTGCCACGCAGCCAACAGCATGGCTCTGGCCATGTGGTTCGTGCTATTGGGACGCATGCGCAGTCCGGTGTGCTACATGCTGGTGTTCTGGGCCATACTCAACTGCTATACCCGTATGTATCTGGGAGTCCACTATCCGGGAGACCTGCTGTTCGGGACAACGGTCGGAATTTCGGCGGCCGCGCCGTGCTACTGCGCCCTGCGCTTCGCAACAGACATTCCGCGGATTTCAGGACGCCGCGCCAGCCAGATTCCGCTCGCCACATTCGGACTCACCTTCCTCGCTATCGCCGTATATGCCGCAATTGTCTGACGGCATCGAAAACACCGGCACAATAAACCTATTTGGCGTTTGAGCGTCTATAATAAATATACCGATACAGACAAAATCCGGCGCACTGCGCCACGCAACGCCAATATCAGATACATCATGCACACCCCTAACCGATTAAGCGTCCTTGTCCGGACAATCGCCATATTCTGCCTGTCACTGCTTGTTCCCGCCGCAGCCCCCGCGGCCCGTACGGCCGTCAGCACCACATTCGGCAACGAGACATTCAAATACAGGGTAATGTTCAAATGGGGACTGGTAAACAAGCAGGCCGGCGAGGCCATATTGACCGTCAACAACCAGGGCGAGAACTACCGCATGTTGCTTACTGCCAAGTCGGCAAAATGGGCCGACCGTTTCTACCGCGTCCGCGACACCCTGTCGGGAGTAATCCAGCGCGAGGATTTCCGTCCGCGTGTATACACGAAGATGGCCCACGAGGGGGGCGAACGGAAACACGACGAGGTACGCTACACATACTCGGGCAACAAGGTTATCGGCAACTGCAAGCGCAAGAAATGGGACAAGCACGGTAAACTTGTACGCGACGAAGAACGCACTCTCGAGGCTACCGGAGCCACTGTAGACATGCTCAGTTCATTCCTGTACATGCGCGGGCTGCCTTACAACGAGTGGAAACCAGGGCATACCGCAAGCCTGAACATTTATTCGGGTAAGGAAAAAGAACTGCTTACAATCAAATATCTCGGCGAGACCACTATCGAAATCTCGGGCAAGGACTACAGTGTCTACCACATCCGGTTCAAATTTACCAACGGTGGAGTCAAAAAGAGTTCAGACGACATGGACGCATGGATAAGCACCGGTCCCCGCCGCGAGCCCCTGACACTTGAAGGAAAACTGCCCGTCGGCAAGGTACAATGCTTTATGGTCAATCACTAACCGGCCTGATATAAGTAAGTTGAATAAATAAGTTTTCTTAGCCGGGCAATGTCGAATACTTCGGACAATTTCTTCAACTTACTTAAGGCTTATATATCCCGTATATTTTTACCGGATGTCAGAATAGCCTGGTGCAGCCCGGCAGTCCCTCGCGTATCAGCGCGTTGACCGCCGCTGTATCGACAGGTGTGGCCGGGATAGGCAGACGCCAGGCCTCGGTGACACGGGCATTCGGCACTATATTGCGCAATATCACCTCCTTGCGCGGCACCTGCGGAAAAGAGTGGTACTCGACGTAAGTCCAGCGCAGAAAACGGGTATTTTTACTGATGCCGCCACGACGGTCGAGCAACCATCCGTCGGCCACGTGCAGAGGCGCGCTGCCCGAGCTTACATCTCCGGGGCCGGGATAACTGTGCAGGGTCACGCCGTCGGGGTTTAGCACCACTGTCACATGGTTGTCATAACCGCCGTTTGTCCGGTATATTACGGCACGCGGGATATAGGCGCTCCCCCCGTCTCTCTCCACTTGCCCGATCGGTTCGGCTATCTGATTTTGAGATGGACCGCTTTCGGCTGTCTTTGTGGCGCCGCACCCGGCAAGAGCGCTCCCGAAAGCCACAAGCAATACGGTATTGCGTATAAAATTCTTCAGCATAACAGTTAGTTTTTTTCAAAGGTACTAATAATTCGCTTTTTTACGTACCTTTGCGTTAAAATATTACAGATTAATGAAACTGACACGTAAAATTCTGGTCGGGCTGGTACTGTCGGCACTGTCGGCACCGGCACTGACCTCGTGTTTCACCGGCGTAGAGAGCACGCC
>CAZETN010000103.1:0-5447 GCA_964514475.1 uncultured Bacteroides sp. | reverse complement strand
GGCCTCGACTTTCTGGACCCCGGCGACGAACTGACATGCATGCTGCCCCTGGCACATATGTTCGGACTGATGGTGGCGATGCTGCACCCGCTTGTCAAAGGCTGCCACGTCAACTTCCTTACACGCACGCCGTCGCCTAAAATCATTATGGCCGCATTCAGCGAAATACGCCCCAAACTAATTGTGGCAGTGCCTCTTATCATCGAAAAGATAATCCGCACACGAGTCTTTCCGATGCTCGAAAAGCCCCTTATGAAGATACTCATGCACGTGCCCTACGTCGACGACCATCTTTTTGCCCGCATAAAGGAACGCATCATCGACACCTTCGGCGGCAACGTAGTCGAGATGATTATCGGCGGCGCCGCCCTCAACAAGGAAGTCGAGGACCTGCTGCGGCGCATACACTTCCCGTTTACCGTCGGGTACGGCATGACAGAGTGCGGCCCTCTGATTTCGTACTGTCCGTGGCGCAGCCAGAAGGAAGGGTCGTGCGGCCGAATCGTCGACCGCATGGAGGCACGCGTTGACTCGCCCGACCCCGAACACACCCCCGGAGTGCTGTGGGTGAGGGGCGACAATGTGATGAAGGGCTACTTCAAGAACCCCGAGGCCACCGACGCCGTAATGCACGACGGATGGCTGAACACCGGAGACATCTGCACCATGGACCCCGAAAACTATCTGTTTATACGCGGTCGCGATAAAAATATGATTCTGGGTCCAAACGGACAGAACATCTACCCCGAAGAGATAGAACAGCAACTCAACAACATGCCGTACGTGGCCGAGAGCATCGTAATCGATGCCGGGGGCGGCCGGCTGGAAGCCCTTATCCATCCCGATTTCGACACCGCCGAAAAACTTGCCATGACCGATGCCCAGATCGAGCAGCAGATGCGCGACAACATCAGACAGCTCAACACCGAGTTGCCTGCCTACAGCAAGATACAGGATCTGCGTATCTTCCAGGACGAGTTCGAAAAGACACCCAAGCGCTCCATCAAGCGCTATCTTTACATGAAATAAAGATCCTCACTCAGCCGGCAACCGGCAATCAGTAACTGATACCCCCTCCCCCCCAAAAAATGCACTGGCAATCACTGATTAACGACAAGCGTTTCGGGCTTGAGCACCTGCACGACGACGGCAAGCGCGGCGGCCGCAGCGATTTCCGCCGCGACTACGACCGTCTTGTGTTCTCGTCACCCTTCCGGCGCCTGCAGAACAAGACTCAGGTATTTCCGTTGCCCGGAAGCATATTCGTACACAACCGCCTCACTCACTCGCTCGAGGTGTCGTGCGTAGGCAAGTCAATGGCCGACGTCATCAGTTCGGCCCTGCGTCACAAGTATGCCGGCGAAGCGTGGGTAAACCGCCTTTATGACATCGGCGATATCGTGGCGGCGGCCTGCCTCGCCCACGACCTGGGCAACCCGCCCTTCGGCCACTCGGGCGAAAAGGCCATCTCGTCGTTCTTCAGCGAAGGCGGCGGCAGCAGCCTCCGCGACGAACTCACGCCCGGACAGTGGGCCGACTTCACCTGCTTCGAGGGCAACGCCAACGCCCTGCGGGCGCTGACACACCGGTTCCGCGGACGCCGCGAGGGCGGCTTTGCCATGACATACAGTACGCTGGCATCGATTGTCAAATACCCCTACTCGTCAATGCTGGCGGGCGAACGCGGCAAATTCGGCTTTTTCGAGTCGGAACAGGCCACATACGCCCGCATTGCCGACGAACTGCAGATACCGCGGCTGCCCTCGCCGCCGGGCACGCTGCTATACGCACGCCACCCGCTGGTGTACATTGTCGAGGCGGCCGATGACATCTGTTACGAAGTGATGGACCTCGAGGATGCCCACAAACTCAAAATCCTCACCACAAAGGAGGTCATCGACACCCTGCTGGCATACTTCACCGACAGCCGCCGAAACCATATGCTCGAAATCATGGAACACGTCGACGACCCGAACGAAAAGATTTCATATCTGCGCTCGTGCGTGGTAGGCCGTCTGGTCGAATGCAGCGCACGCGTATTCCTCGACAACGAGGACAAAATCCTGGACGGCACCTTCGAGGGCCATCTGCTCGACCACCTGCCCGCACTCGAGCAAAAAGCTTTTTCGGATTCGTGCCGACTGAGCTGGAACAAGATTTACTGCGCCCCCGAGGTGGTGGATATCGAACTTGCAGGCAACCGCATCATAACGTTCCTGCTGTCCAAACTGATACACGCGGTGCGGAACCCGCAGCTCTATTACTCCCGGCTGTTGCTGGGCCAGGTGCCCACACAGTACGATGTATTCGCCGACAACCTGCACACCCGCGTACAGGCAGTGCTCGACCACATCTCGGCCATGACCGATGTCTACGCCCTCGACCTTTACCGCAAACTCAACGGCATGTCGCTGCCTGCCGTATAACCGAATTTCAGAAACCGACATGAAGCATCTTTTACGTTATACATTGCTCCTGTTGCTGGCCCTTACTGCCGCGTCGGCCGGGGCTCGCGCCTGGAAAGTCGCCGACATACCCAACGTGCAGGTAGCCGACTCGACACAGCTGGTCGCCAATCCGGACAACATACTGTCACCGGCGGCTGTCGGCGAGATTAACAGTCTGCTGCTGGACATACGCCGCAAAAGCACGGCCGAGGTTGTGTTTGTAGTCATCGACAGCATCGACGGCGCAAGCGATATCGACACTTACGGCGTCGACCTGTTCGAGCACTGGGGTGTCGGCAAGAAAGATAAAGACAACGGCGTGCTGGTGCTGGTTGTTCCCGGCCAGCGCCGGTACACCATAAAAACGGGTTACGGCACGGAGGGCATCCTGCCCACGGCCACGCTGGCCCGCATGACCCGCCACGGACTTGAACCGCTGATGAGGCAGGGAAAGACCGACGAGGCCCTGGTGTCGACGGCACGCAGTCTCAACGGACTGATGACCACTGAAGATGCAATAGCCGAACTGCAGTCGGCCGAACACGGTCCGGGCCGTTATCGCGGTGACGGTGACGACGGTGAGTCGATGGCCTCACTGCTGTTTTTCGTACTGATGTCGGCGGCCTTACTCACAGCGGTACTGGGCATGGTCGTACTCATCAAGATACGCTCCCTCAGAGGCGAGGACAACCATACCAAGTACGAAAAGATGCTGACCACCTGCCGCATTATGGGGTGGATGTGCGTTGTCACACTGGGAATAGGCTGTCTGGTATACTTTCCGCTGAAGTCGAGGCTCGACAAATGGCGTAACGGACGACACCGGTGTCCCAACTGCGGCCACGACATGCACAAGCTTGACGAGGACGAGGACAACAAGTATCTGACCCCGGCACAGGACACAGAAGAAAAGCTGGCATCTGTCGACTACGACGTATGGCTGTGCGACAACTGCGGCGAGACCGATATACTCGCCTACCGTAACCCCGACACCGTGTATACCGAGTGCCCCGTGTGCCATTCGCGCGCATGCCGCATGACCCGCGACAGAATAATCGTATCGCCAACGACCCGTCACGGGGGTCGCGGTGTTAAAGAGTATATGTGCATGAACTGCCACAAACAGTCGGCCATACCGTACAACATCGCCAGACTTGAGGAACCGCCTGTCGTCATACTTCCCGGAGGCGGGGGCGGTTTCGGCGGTGGAGGCGGCTTTGGCGGCGGTGGTTTCGGCGGCGGCTCGACCTCGGGCGGCGGTGTCTCCGGCGGCTGGTGACAAACCTCTTTTTTTCGATTATAAACAAATTACAGCTACATGAAACTACACCTCATTATACTCACCGCACTGTCGGCGCTGCTGCTGACGGGCTGCGGAAATTCAGGTACCCCCCACGACTCGGCGATTGCCGTGCGCCTGACCCCCGGCGGCGAATGGAGTCTGTATCAGAAAAACGGCAAGCTGCTGTACCGCAACGCCCTGCAATATCGGCCCGACGCACTGGCAAACGGCTATTTCATCACCTCCGAAAACAACGGATTCTGCCTGTACCGCGCAGATTCGCGTCCCGTGCGCGTGACCAATGCCTCCGACCTTTACAGTGCCGGCATCATGAACGACGGCATGATACCCGTCGCGGCCAAGAACTCGCGCATAACAGTCATAGACGGCGAAGGCAACACACTGTTCACTCTGGACACCTGCGACGGCGCCGAAATCGTCAAATGCGGAGCCTACGTCAGCGACGGACGTCTGACTGTAGTCAGCGACAAAGGTCTGCACGGTTACTGCGATACCGACGGCCACTACGTCATAAAACCGCAATATGTCCTGGCTACCCCCTTCAGCGACGGGGCTGCAGCCGTAATGACAGACGACGGCAAAGCATGCATTATCAAAACCGACGGCAGCGTGCGTTTCAGCTTCGCCGACGGCATCAGCATCACCGGACTCGCCGCTGACGGACGCTTTGTCATAGCGGACCGGTCAGGCAGTTTCTATGTAGCCGACAAAAACGGCGCGACAGCACTGAGCCTGCCCGAGATTGTGACCAAAGTGACAGCTCTTGCCGAGGACCACGCGGTTTACGTACAGGCCGACGGCAAATACAATGCCGTAAGACTCAACGGCAAGGTATTGTTCGGCACAGGCTGCAAGTACATCGTTCCGGTGTTCGGCGGCAAATTTTTCGTTGTATCTGCCGACGGCAAGAAATACATAGCCACGTCCGACGGCTCAAAGGAGATGGACCTCGAACAGTTTGCCGAGGCCGAAGCTCCGCAACCGGTTCTTGCCCGGTATGTCGAGACGGGTCACTACGAACCTGACGCGCTGACAGACTACATCAGCGGCATCGTCAAACCCGAGGGACTGGACGACTACACCTTCGGGCAACTGCCTCGCTTCAATTTTGTCAATCCATTCGAGTATACCGGCAAAAAGGACGGCCATATCATGAAATTGTCCGGAAAAGTACGCGACTACCGCATCGACGTCTCGGCTGGTTTTGACCGTCCGATGGCAGTTGTCAAAGACGGAAAAGACGTCTGGGACAATGACGCGCGACTGATTTCGTTCACAATAAAAATCACCTCCGAAAATCCCATTCCGCCGCTTGAAGCCGTCAACCTGGCCAAGTCGCTGCAACTCAACGGATTTACCGAAACCACACGTACTGTCAACAACGACATCGCCACACTCACGCTACGCAACGGCACCACTGTCGCAACCGTCACCCGCACTGCCGCGAAACCGACCTTGATTGCCGTGACTCTCAGTAAAGGCTGACCCCTCCCGGGAAGTCACCGGACCATTGCCTGCGATATATCCTCCCGACTGCCGGCAGTCCGCAGGTACACGTTCGCCCCATCCGTTTTTTGCATTTTCACATGCGAAAACTTCAACTATGTGCAATATATGCAAATTAATATCATTTAACTATAAATATTTTATTACTGTCCGCTAAAACATAAAGCAGTGAGTCCAACTTCTTGAAGGGG
>CAZETN010000102.1:0-5461 GCA_964514475.1 uncultured Bacteroides sp. | reverse complement strand
GACTACCTGTCGGCGATAGACTGGGCGATGGACAACGAACCCGCCATCGACCGCAAGCACGGCGGCTGCACCGGCGCCAGCGACGGCGGTTTCAGCACCTACTGGCTGGCCGGTAACCACAACCACCGTTTTGCGGCCTTCTTCGCTCACGCCGGAATTTTCAATACCGAAGACCAGTATCTGGAGACCGAAGAGATGTGGTTCGCCAACTGGGACATGGGCGGAGCTTTCTGGGACAAGGACAACAAAGCGGCTCAGCGTACCTTCGCAAACTCGCCTCATCGCTTCGTGGACAAATGGGATACTCCCATCTTCGTATCACACGGCGAGTACGACTTCCGCATCCTTGCATCGCAGGGCATGCAGGCATTCAACGCCGCCAAGCTCCGTGGCATCCCCTCCGAGATGGTAATCTTCCCCGACGAGTGCCACTGGATTCTTAAACCGCAGAACGCCGTCCTGTGGCAGCGCCTCTACTTCCGCTGGTTCGGCCGCTGGCTCAAAGACCAGAAGTGACGTGTCCAGAACCGCATTAAAGAAAGAACTGAAAAGCCTCGGCGAGGAGCAGGTCAAGGACATGATTCTTGACCTGTACTCCTCGTGCAGGGAGGCGCGCGAATACCTCGCTTGCTTTATCGCCCCGGACGTGCCGGTCCTGTACGACAGATACCGTAAGGAGCTGTCAAAGGAGGTCTGGCGCGGCAAATACAACAATTCGACAGCTCGAATAAGCCGCATCCGAGCCATTATCAAGAAGTTCGAGAGTTTCAACTCCGGTCCCGAATGGACGCTGGACTTCATGCATGGCGCCCTGCTCGAAATGCTTGATGTCGAATACCGCCGGTACGTGTCGGCTCCCTTTATAAAAGGCATATGCCGTCTGGCCACCGACATACTCAGGTACGGCGAGGAGCAGTTTATGTTCGACAAGGCGCTCGGCAGACTGGATGACACACTTGCCCGATATCCCATGTCTTCAGGTATGCGCGACATGCTCAGGCACGGGATACAAGACTTTACGGAACTGGCGAAACCGCTGCACAAATAGCCCGTAATCCGCAAAAATCCGTATATTTGCGAAACGTTATGCGAAAACTACTGATACTTACGATGGCAACGATGCTGGCACTGCCGGCGGCTCACTCAAAAAAGCCGCAGACAGATGCCCCGTCGTATGCCTGGACCATATTGCCGCCCCTGGGCCTGCGCCAGGAGGCCACCATCGACACGAATTACATCGACTACTCGAGGCGCTTTGTCCCGTCGGCAGCCTCGGACGCCTGGGCCACTACCGGCAACTACGGCGCCGAGGGCCTCAACATGATATGGTTCGAACGTCCGTCAACGAGCGAATTCTTTTTCAACGACGCCCTCGTGCACTGGCTGCCTACCCTGGACAAACAGAAGTTCTACAACACCCGGGTGCCCATGACGCTGCTGTCGTACAACACGGGCGGCGGCAAAGAGACCACGCAGGATCGCCTGCACGGCATATTCTCGGGCAACATCAACAAACGCGCACAGGTCGGCGCAATGCTCGACTACATTTATTCGAAGGGCTGCTACAACTATCAGGCCGACAAAAACATGATGTGGGGTTTCAATGGCTCGTACATCGGCGACCGCTTCGAGTTTCAGGGTTTCTACAATCATCACAACAGCATCAACAAGGAAAACGGCGGAATAACCGACGACCGTTATATAACCGACCCCGAGGAAGTTCAGGGCGGTGTATCAAGTGTCAACGCCAAGTCCATTCCCACAAGACTAACGGCAGCTCACTCGCGCGTGGTCGGGGGACAGCTGTACCTTAACTCGCGCTACAAAGTCGGACACTGGCATGAGGAAAAGGTTAACGACACAACCACAGTACGCACCTATGTGCCGGTGAGCTCGTTCATATGGACACTCAACTACCGGCAGGCCCGTCATATCTTCAAGAACGATGCTCCGGGAGAAGCCGCCGAGATGTGGCAGAACACCTATATGTCGCCCACCGGCACCTACGACAAGACCACCTACTGGGCATTGACAAACACAGTGGGCATTTCGATGCTCGAGGGCTGGCACAGACTGTTCCCCTTTGGAGTGGCGGCATATCTCACCCACGAAATACGCAGCTATACCCAGGTGGCCGACACTCTTGACCGCACCGGCATGGAGGCGCTGACTCCAATGCCGGATTATTACAGACAGATTCCGGACAACGACAGGCAGAACCTGCTGTATGTAGGCGGCCAGCTCACCAAACAGCGCGGCTCGATACTGACGTACGAGGCCACTGCCCGTATAGGCATCGCCGGTCCGGCAGCCGGCGACCTGCACATCGACGGCAACATCCGCACGCGTTTTCCGCTGCTGGGCGATTCGGTGGCCATCACCGCTATAGCGCGCTTCACAAACGAACACGCACCCTACCTGCTCAACAATTATCGGTCGAACCATTTTATCTGGCACAACGACTTCGGCAAGGAGCGGCGTTTCAATATCGGAGGCCGGCTGACTCTCCCCCACACCGGCACATTGCTTGAGGCATACGTCGAGAACATCCAGAACCACATATATTTCGGTCCCGACTTCATGCCCACCCAACATGGTGGCTCGGTGCAGGTAATGACAGCGCGCCTGCGTCAGAACCTCGCGTGGCGAGCCCTGCACTGGGACAACACCGTAACCTGGCAGAAGTCGGGCAACGAGTCGGTCATAGCGTTGCCCCAGCTGGCTTGGTATTCAAACCTGTACGCACAGTTCCGCATCGCAACGCTGTATGTGCAGTTAGGCATCGACTGCGACTACTATACAAAATATTACGCCCCCAACTACCAGCCCGCATATATGGGGTTTGCCGTACAGAACGAGGTCAAACTCGGCAACTATCCGTTCATGAACCTCTATGCCAACATGCGGCTGAGCAAGGTGCGCTTCTATGTCATGATGTCGCACATCAACCAGGGCATCCTCGGCGGCGACAATTATTTCTCACTTCCCCACTATCCCCTTAATCCACGCCGTTTCCAGCTTGGACTGAGCGTGGACTTCGCTAACTGACAGGGGCGCAAATATACGGCTATGACGGGACAGCAAAACGGCAACGGTTTAAGACAGAAGCGACCGGCACCCATACCACGGCGCCGCGTGACCTTAATGGCCGCGGCCTTGTGCTGCGTGCTGATGCTGTTTTTTATGGTCTCCCGTTGTTCGCACAGGCACACATCGCCTTTTGCAGGACCTGTGAAATCGGGCGGTGACACCATTGACGTCGCCATCGAGATTTCGCCATTGTCGTACTCTATGGCCGGTGACAGCATCAGCGGTCTGGATTACGAAATGATAACCCGCATGACGTCCATGCATGGACGTCCGGTACGGTTGCACCCCTTCGCCCCGCTGAAATACGCCCTGAAAGGGCTTGAAGACGGCACCTTCGACATCGTTATTTCGTCACTGCCGTCAACCCGGCGGCTGAAGGACACACTGCTGCTGACCGACCCCGTATACCTCGACCGCGAGGTACTGGTGCAGCGCCGCAGCGACACAACTGCCGTACGGCGCGCCGAGGACCTCGGTGGCCGCGAAGTCTGGCTGGCCGAAGGCTCGCCGCTGGCCGACCGCATCCACAACCTTGCCGCCGAACTTGGCGACACTATCACCGTGCGCTCGTTGCCGGGACATACAGCCGAGCACCTCGTACTGCTGGTAAGCGCCGGAAAAATCCCCAACGCCGTCGTCAACGAGGGTATCGCCCGCACTGTCTGCAACCGCGACACCACCCTCGCCTTCGACACACCGGTCAGCTTCACCCAGTTTCAGACCTGGGCCGTAAGCCCGCATAATCCCGCACTTCGGGATACCCTTAATGTATGGCTGCGACAGTTCAAGAGCACCTCCGCATACCGCGCTCTCCTTGAACGACATGGCATGAGAGCTGAATAAGCCGTTAATATATGTTAACACGGCGGAACATATTTTCTCTTTTTCGTACATTTGAGGTATGTTTGATGCCGTTGCCAATATTTTCGAATATCAGTGGGTATATTATACCGTTATGGGTATCTATGGCGCTACAGTCATACTTATCCTGGGCATCGTGCTGGCCGAAAACCGTAACCCCGTCAAGTCGCTGGCCTGGGTTACAGTTCTTTTGCTGCTCCCCGTCGTAGGCATCATCTTGTATGTATTCTTCGGCCGCAATATACGCAACACCCGAATGATTTCGCGGCGCAACCGCCGGCGTCTCAAACGCGCCGAACGTTACCGCAACACCGACATAACCCGGCTGAACCTGGACGAACGGTCGCAGCAACTGATAAGGCTATCGCGGTCGCTGGCAGGCACCCAGTACTATCCGGGAAACGATATACGCCTGTACACCTCGGGCGAGCCCAAGTTCGCCGCACTGCTGGCTGACCTCAGGAATGCCACCCGCGATATAAATCTGCAGTACTACATCTTCGACGACGACAATATCGGCAACCGCATCGCAGCCGTACTGAAGGAAAAGGCCCGTCAGGGAGTCACCGTGCGCGTCATATACGACCATGTAGGCTCTTTCAGGACGCATAACAAATTCTGGCGCGATATGCGCGAAGCCGGTGTGCAATGCTATCCGTTTTTCAAGGTGCGACTGCCGCTGTTCGGCAGCCGCCTTAACTGGCGCAATCACCGGAAGCTGGTGATTATCGACGGCAAGACCGGCTACGTGGGCGGCATGAACATCGCCGACCGCTACATCGACGGCGGACGCAACTTCGCCCACTGGCATGACGCACACCTGCGCGTAACCGGCCCGGCAGTGCGCTCGCTGCAGTATTCATTTGCCGTCGACTGGAACTTCATGGGGGGGCCGCTGATTGACGACGAGGCCCCCGACACCCCGGAGACGGGCACGATGGGCGCCCAGCTACTGACGTCGGGACCCACTTCGTCGTGGAGCAACGACGAACTCGTATACCAGCGGGCAATAGCGTCGGCGCGCAAACGGATTTTCATAGAGACACCATATTTTCTGCCCACCGAAGGTCTTCTCAAAGCCCTGCAGGCTGCCGCGCTGTCAAATGTTGACGTACGCATCATAATGCCCATGCGCAGCGACTCGCGCATGCTGAACCTGGCCTCGTTCAGCTATATAGCCGAATGCCTGCGCTCGGGAATAAAGATATACCTGTACGAGCCCGGTATGATGCACGCCAAGACCTTTCTGGTCGATGACGAAGTGGCTTCGGTAGGCTCGACCAACTTCGACTTCCGCAGCTTCGAACACAATTTCGAGGTAAATATGTTCATATATTCGCGCGAGTTCAACGCCCGCCTGGCCGATGTCTTCATCAACGACCTGCGGCACTCGCAGAGAGTGATGACAGCTAAATGGGCGAAACGCCCCTATACCCGCAAGGCATGCGAGTCGATAGTGAGACTCCTGTCCCCTATTCTATGACAACACGTACAATATCCAATAAACAAC
>CAZETN010000101.1:0-5463 GCA_964514475.1 uncultured Bacteroides sp. | reverse complement strand
TGAGTTCTTCAAATTTATTGCCTAATTTTGCACTTGCAGGTAGAATCTGCGTACGGATATGGGTAGTCCTGAAGCAAGGTCCTGACTGTAGGATGAGTGGGGCGCCGCCGTCTATGAACACCGGCGTCGTGTTGAGTTAAAGGTGTCCGCAAAACGGCACACAGCGTGCAAAATTACAAAAAAAATAGTAATTTTGCGTACTGACAAGTGTTAATGTTGCCTCAGGCTGACACCTGGCTCGATTAACACATTGACGGCTAACCGGTTGGCCTGAATGCCGGACCGTCCGCACAATATTATGATAAAGATGGCGCCCACGGGCGGAAATTTTTATGAAAGATTTTATTTTCAGCTTCAATATTCCTGTCGAAATATGGATAATCCTTGGTTTCGGACTGCTGTCGTCGCTTTGGGCCTGTCTGGCGTATGCGGGCATGGCGCGCAGAGTGCGCCGGGCGGTGCGCCGCGATACCGTGGCCGCTTCGGAATTCGAGGAGAGCGCGCAGTCAGGCGATGACGCCGGTGACTGTGTCTCCGGCGGTACATGCGGACTTCCGGTGTCGGTGGTCGTGCGTTCGGCCGGTGATGCCGGACGCCTTGGGCGGCTGCTCGAGGCGCTCTTCAGTCAGGAATATGCACCGGGATTTGAGGTCATCGTTGTCAATGAAGGTGCCTGCGAGGATACGTCGGCAGTAGTGGACGCCATGCGGCTTGCACACGACAATCTGTATGTCACCTTCACTCCCGATGACGGACTTAATGTGAGTTCGAAGAAACTGGCGGTGACCTTGGGCGTGAAAGCCGCGCGGTACCCGGTTATAGTATTGACTTCGGCCGACTCGGTGATACAGTCGAGGCACTGGCTGGCTCTTATGACGATGCCGTTTGCCGACGGCGGCACGGAGGTGGTGCTCGGATATTCTACGCCTGATGTGCACGCCGACCGTGGCTCAGGGCGCCGTACCCGTGCGTTCAACCATGCCGAGATGAGCGTGGCATGGATAGGCGAGGCGCTGGCGGGCCGCCCGTACCGTGGCTCGGAGGCAAACCTGGCCTTTACGACAAGGGCGTTTTTCCGCAACAAGGGCTTCTCGCGTTCGCTGAACCTGCGTGAGGGCGTCGACGATATATTCGTTAACGAAATAACAGGACGCCACAATACGGCACTCGAACTGTCGGAGCAGAGTCAGGTTGTCACTGACTGTTATGATACGCGCGCGCAGATGCGCGCATACCGCAAGTCGCACGCTTTTACATCCAGGTTTGTGCCGCGTCGCGGAGCAGTAATGCTCAATATAGGCTCGCTGTCGGTATGGGTCGCCACCGGCCTGTTCGCCTGGGGCGCCGTGACGTCGTGGCCCAATCTCACTGTGGCTGCGGGTGCCGCGGCGCTTGAGATTGCAATGCTGGTCGTGCTGACGCTATCGTGGCGTGGCGCCATAATAGCGCTGGGCGGACGACGCATGCTTTTCACGCTGCCATGGATGATGCTGACGCGACCGTTCCGGGCGATGTTTTTCAGCCTTCGCGTCCGGTTGTCGCCCGCACGCAATTACACGTATTCGCGCTGAAAAAGCTTTACCGGCTGAAGGCTATGGTGACCGAGGCTGCCGCAAGTTGCGCGCGCACGGGAGGATGAGGCTTGGATACGGTTACTGTTCCGCCTGTAATTATGGGGAAATCGTGCAGTAATGCAGCCGCTATACGGCCGGCGGCGTGTTCGATGAGTCTCGAGGGAACGGCCATTTCGGATTTTATGGTCTCGATTACCTCGGCGTAGTTGAGGGCTTCGGCGATTTCGTCGCTGTGGGCCGCGAGTGTGGCGTCATAGCGCAGGGTGGCCGAGACAACGAAATCGTTGCCTACGGCGCGTTCCTGTGGCATGACCCCGTGATTTGCCCTCACTCTGAGGCCTTCGACGGTTATTGAAGAGTCGACTATGCGCATTATTTGTGACGTGAGCGGGTTTTCTGCTTGCCTCCTGACTTGCGCAGTCCCTTTTTTGCGGCGCCCTGCTTGCCGGATCCGCGCTGCTGGGATTTTGCGGCTGCCGCCAGGGTATCGAGAGTACGCGGCGGGTTCTTTGAGTCAACGATGACGAAGTCGAGCTGCTTGCGTTCGAGGGCGGCGCGTGCTACCTGCACCTTGACGGGGTCGCCCAGGCGGTAGCGGTTGTTGTGGCGACGTCCGACAAGACAGTAGTTCTTTTCGTCGAAGTCGTAGTAATCGTCGGCAAGGTCGCGCATTGGCACCAGCCCCTCGCATTTGTTGTCGTTGATTTCGACATACAGGCCCCACTCGGTGACGCCGGATATTACGCCATCGTAGACCTGGCCAAGGTGGTCGGCCATGTATTCGACTTGTTTGTATTTTATTGAGGCGCGCTCGGCGTTGGCGGCGAGCTGCTCCATTTCGGACGAGTGTTTGCACTCTTCCTCAAGCTTTTCGATGTTGACGGAGCGTCCCCCCTTAAGATAACGTTCGAGCAGACGGTGTACCATCATGTCGGGGTAACGGCGGATGGGCGACGTGAAGTGGGTGTAGTACTCAAATCCCAGTCCGTAGTGTCCGACGTTCTCGGTCGAGTATACGGCTTTGGCCATCGAGCGTATGGCAAGCGTGGACAGAAAATTTTCCTCGCCTTTGCCCTTTACGTCCTGCAGCATCTTGTTGAGCGAGCGGTTTATCTCGCCCGGAGTGCCGTTTGCCTTGAGCCGGTATCCGAATGTGCGTGACAGGGTGGCCAGATCGGCGAGTTTGCCGGGGTCGGGCTGGTCGTGGATGCGGTATACGAAGGCCTTGGCCTTCTTTTTAGGCGCAGCCGCTCCGATTACCGATGCCACTGTCTTGTTTGCCAGCAGCATGAATTCCTCGATGAGTTTGTTGGCATCCTTGCTTTCTTTGAAGTAAACGGCTACGGGATGGCCTGTCTCGTCGATGTCGAAGCGCACCTCCATGCGGTCGAAATCCACCGAGCCGTTTTCAAAACGGTCCTTGCGCAGGGCTTTGGCCATGCGGTCGAGGGTCAGGATTTCGTTGCAGTAGTCACCCTTGCCGGTTTCGATGCGTTCCTGTGCCTCCTCGTAAGTGAAACGGCGGTTCGAGCGTATGACAGTGCGTGCTATTTTGCTGTCTGCCACGCGACCGTCGGGGGTCATCTCGAAAAGGACGCTGAACGTCAGTTTGTCCTCGTCGGGGCGCAGCGAGCAGATGCCGTTTGACAGATGTTCGGGCAGCATGGGGATGGTGCGGTCGACCAGGTAGACGGATGTGGCGCGCTCCTCGGCCTCGCGCTCGATTATGGAGCCGGGTTTTACATAGTGGGTCACATCGGCTATGTGCACACCTACTTCGTAATTGCCGTTTTTCAAAGGCCGTATGGACAGGGCGTCGTCAAAGTCCTTGGCGTCCTTGGGGTCGATAGTGAAGGTGGTGACTCCGCGCAGGTCTATGCGTCGGCCTACTTCTTCGTCGGTGATGCCGGGACCGATTTTGTCGGCGGCTTTCTCGACGGCCTGCGGATAGCGGTATGGCAGGCCGAATTCGGCCAGGATGGCATGCATCTCGGTCGTGTTGTCGCCGGTCTTGCCCAGCACGTCCTCGACGGTTCCGAATGGCGACTGCTGGCTTTCGGGCCAGTCGGTTATGCGAACTATCGCCTTGTCACCGTTTTTGGCGCCGTGCAACTCCTTTCGAGGAATTATGATGTCGGTGGCCAGAAACTTGGAGTCGGTGTGCAGCACGCCGAATTGTTTCTGCAGACTTATTGTGCCGATGAATGTCTGTGAGTTCTCCTCTATGATTTCGGTGACGATGGCTTCGGGCTCCACCCCCTTGCGGCGTGCGGCGATTGTGATGCTTACTTTGTCGCCGTTGAGCGCGTGCTTCGAATTGCGCTCGGGCACGGTGATGGTTTCGCCGTCCTCGTCGGTGATTACAGCGTTTTTACCGTTACTGCGTCGTACGAATGTACCGGTGGCTACGACATTTCGCACCGGGGTCTTGTATTTTCCGGGCGCTATTTCAAGCAGTTCGCCGTCAAAGGCGAGTTCGGCCAGGCGCATTGCCACAACACGCTGGGCGGCCGGAGTGTCGGCTCCGATTGCGTGTGAGACTTGTCTGTAGTTGTATGCGTTGTTCTGCTGCTGTTCGGTGTACGCGTCAACCAGGGCATTGAGGGCTTTTGCCTGCCTGGGGCTGATTTTTATCGCGGCAGATGCTTTTTTTGCCATTTTGTGTATATGTTAGTCGGTTATGTAACAGTGGGGTATATCTGTGTCGCCGCTGTATGTCTATACAACGCGCCGGAAGCCCCGGGGGTTTAGGAAGACGGCCGGAAAAGCCAGGTGACGGGCTGATCCGGCCGCGGTGCGGTTGCTGTCGCGTTGACGCCGGTCAGGCGTCTATGTTTGCATAGTTAGCGTTCGCTTCAATGAAGTCGCGTCGTGGTGCCACTTCTTCGCCCATCAGCATCGAAAAGATGCGGTCGGCTTCGGCGGCGTCGGTGATGTTGACCTGCTTGAGCATTCGGTGTCCGGGAGCCATGGTGGTCTCGCGCAACTCCTTTGCGTTCATTTCGCCGAGACCTTTGTAGCGCTGGATGTTGATTTTATCGCCGTATTTTTCCTTGAACTGTCGCACTTGTGCGTCGTTCCAGCAATATTCCTCTACTTTGCCGGTCTTGCACTTGTACAGTGGCGGTGTTGCCAGATAGAGGTATCCGTTTTCGATTACGGGGCGCATGCGGCGGAAGAAGAAGGTCATCAGCAGTGTGGCGATGTGCGCGCCGTCGACGTCGGCATCGGTCATGATGATGACTTTGTGGTAGGCCAGACGGGAGATGTCGGCGGCCTTGGGGTCGTCCTCGGTGCCTATGGTCACGCGCAGGGCTCGGAACATATTGGTGATTTCTTCGTTGTCGAAGATTTTGTGCTCCATGGCTTTCTCGACGTTCAGGATTTTGCCGCGGAGTGGCAGGATGGCCTGGAAGCGGCGGTCGCGTGCGTCGACGGCAGTGCCGCCTGCCGAGTCACCCTCGACAATGAAAATTTCGCAGTCTTCGGCCGTACGGCTCGAGCAGTCGCTGAGTTTGCCAGGCAGGCCGCCGCCGGCAAGGGGGCTTTTGCGCTGCACCTGCTGTCGTGCCTTATAGGCGGCCTGACGGGCCTGTGCGGCGAGTACAACCTTGTTTACGATGGTCTTGGCCTCGGCCGGATGCTCTTCGAGGTAGTTGGCGAGGGTTTCGCTGACGGCAGCGCTGACGGCGCCTGCAACTTCGCTGTTTCCGAGTTTTGTTTTGGTCTGGCCTTCGAACTGCGGCTCCATCACTTTGACGGAGATGACGGCGGTGAGGCCTTCGCGGAAGTCGTCGCCCGATATTTCTACCTTGGCATTCTTGAGCAGGTTGTTGCTCTCGGCGTACTTCTTGAGTGTGGAGGTAAGGCCGCGTCTGAAGCCGGCCAG
>CAZETN010000100.1:0-5518 GCA_964514475.1 uncultured Bacteroides sp. | reverse complement strand
ACCTGCAACGCCCTTGCCCCGACTTCGGCATCAGCGGCACGCCTGGACGAGATGTGGAAGCAATCAGACCCTCGCTCACGGCGGCGTGAATGGCGCGAATGGGCTGCAGCCTTCCTTAAAAACGGAGCTGTGGACGGCGCTCTTGCACTGTGCAGCGCAGTAGTCCGCAACCTCAACGGCCTCGCCGACATCAGATTTGAAATCGAAATGAAGGCATCGTTGTGCCTGCTTACAAAGCGATGGACCGAAGTCGAGGAAACAGCCGAACTTTTCCAGAATCTGGTCGGCGGACTGTCTCCGCAAGTATCCGTAGCCCTGCTTTACGCTCAGATGCGTCTCCATAAATACTCGAAAGCGCAAGCGACAGCACGAATGCTCAAATCCCCGCGGTTCAGCACTTTTGCACGGATATGCTCTGATACATACAGTCCTCTTCTCTCAGCCTTGAGCGTGAAAGGATGCAATTGGCTCAGTGAACAGTTCGATACCGATTTTTTTACTCGCAATCCGAAAAAAGCCGATAAGTTCGACCCCCTGAAGCTCTTCGGCGGCAACTGATTAAAGGACTGGATTGTGCCGTTCGGCCGCGATTGTCGTCGTTGGCCCGTGCCCGGGAATGACTACTGTGTCCGCGGGGAGTGTAAGCAGCTTCTCGCGGATACTGTTTACCAGAGTGTCATGATTTCCCCCCAAATCGGTTCGTCCTATTGAACCCCGGAACAGGCTGTCGCCGCTGAGCACAAACTTCTGCTCCGCACAATACAGCGCAATGCCGCCCGGAGTATGGCCGGGCACAGCTATAACCTGCAGGCTACTTGCGCCGACCTTTATGATATCGCCGTCCTTCAGCGGCACGTCTATGACAACAGGCTTAGGGTTGCGGTGCATTCCGAAACGCGCCTCCTGCCCGGCAATCCCGCGGCCAAGTGCTGCATCCCCGATATTTGCGGCAAGCCCTATTCCATATTTGTCCTTCACATAATTGAGACCGAAGCAATGGTCGAGGTGAAGATGCGTATTGACAATCTGAATCAGATGTGCCCCCTGCTCTTCCACGAGCCGGTCAAAGGCTTTCTCCTCCTCAGGATAAAACATGCCGGGGTCGACGGCAATGGCGTCGCCGGTCGCTTCGTCGACCAACAGAAAACTGTTTTCCTCAAACGGATTTACCGCAATCTTGTTTATCTTGAACATATTCTTAAGGCAATCAGATGGAATGTTTTCGGGTTATGACAGATAAAATGACAGCATGCCAAGGCTCATTATCGCGCCATAGGCACGTAAATCAGCTTCTTTGTCTCGTAGCACGGTGCATTGAAAAATTCAGTGACGGGATAATCTATCACCGGTTCGCGCACAGACTCGCTTTCGTCTTCAAGGTCGCCGCCTTTCAGACATATCAGACCGTTGGCGTAGCGGTTCCGGCTGACGGGACTTATATTCTTACGCACAAGGGGCACAAGAGCGTCAAGCCGCATTACGGCACGACTGACGACATAATCGTAGCGCTCGCGGCATTCGGCTATGTCACCGTGCTGGAATGTCACATTGGCCAAGCCTATCGCATCTGCGACAGCCTGCGCCACACGCAGTTTCTTGCCGATGCGGTCTATCAGATGGAACCTGCACTGCGGGTATGCGATGGCAAGCGGAATGCCGGGAAAACCGCCTCCCGTACCCATGTCAAGCATCGATGTTCCATTGACAAGGTCGCCTAAAAATCGGGCTATGCTCAGCGAATGTATCACATGGTGAAGATACAGGTTTTCAATGTCCTTGCGCGATATCACATTGATTTTTGCGTTCCAGCCGGCATAAAGATCACCCAAAGCTCTGATCTGCTCAAGCTGGTTTCCTTCAAGGCTTGTACCGAGATATTTATCTATGGCTTCGTAATCCATACAGTGTGGTGTCGTTTAGTCGTATGTATCTTATGTTGAGTTTCACTGTCAAAGGTACGACTTTTTTTGCTTACCTTTGCAAAAACTCCGGTCAACTTTGCCGGTACGAACTTACGGCTTCATTTCGCCGTTTATAACATAAAACAACAGAATGATAAGAATAGGTCAATTCAACAGACTGCGGGTATCCCGCATGTCCGACTACGGTCTGTACCTTACTGATGACGACAGCACGGGGCGTGGCAATATAAACGAAATCCTGCTGCCTTCCAAATATGTAGCCGAAGGCATGGCTCCCGGCGATGAAATAGAAGTGTTTGTATACCTCGATTCGGAGGAACGGCCCGTTGCGACCACCGAGACACCTCTTGTCACGGTCGGACAATTCGCATACCTGCAGGCCGAAGACGTGAACAAAGTAGGAGCGTTCCTGGACTGGGGTGTGACTAAACAACTGCTGTGCCCCTTCAGTGAGCAGAGATCACGCATGCGGGCCGGCGGCAAATACCTCGTATACGTATACCTCGACAACAAAACCGGCCGCATCGTGGCCTCGGCACGTGTCGGACACTTTTTAGACAATATCTTTCCCGACTATCGCGCAGGTCAGCGCGTGCATGCACTGATAACCGGACGCACCGACATAGGATACACCGCTATCGTCAACAATGCGCACCGCGGCATGATATACGCAAACGAAGTGTATGCGCCCCTCAGCCAAGGACAGCATATCGCGGCATACATAAAGTCTGTGCGCGATGACGGCAAAATTGACCTCACACTTACCGTTCCAGGCACAATAAATCGGGTTGACGCCTTGCGCACCAAGATAATGCGACTAATCGAAAAAGGGACTTTCGGCATTACCGACAAGTCTACTCCCGACGAAATTGCCTCCGTACTTAAATGCTCGAAAAAAGACTATAAGAAAGCTGTAGGCGCTCTATACCGCGACAAACTCATCAGCAGGACTGACGACGGCACATGGCATAAATGCTGACACCACGCCCGATACCGGCATTCAGGCTAAAAAATACAGGCCGTGCCTCTCCATTACCGGAGCTGCACGGCCTGCTTCATTGAGGTATTTTACTCAGAGAGTCAGCCCTGAGGCTGTTTACTTGATATATACTTTGGCGGCCGACTGTCCCTGAACGCGGATGTAGATGCCGGGAGCGGGGTTACCTTCGACACGCACACCCTGCAGGGTGTAATATTCGACAGCAGAGTCATCGCCGGCCACAATGTCCTCGACACCGGTCGTTACGCGACCCTGTTCGGCTCTGATACGCAGATTGCCTTCAGTCACATAGTTGACAAGGCCGTAGTTCTCGCTGTCGATTGACTCGGCGGCACGGCGTGGCGCACCTTGCATGTCATTGGCAACTGTCACGGTGGGATGCAGTCTGTACACTACTGGATATATGGCATAGAGCTTGCCGGTGTAATCGGCAGCGGGTACATTTATTGCTCCGCTGATATTGCAGTTGTGGTGATTGTAAACGATGAACGGGAAGCTGCCTGCTGTTCTGATGTTGCCCGACCAGTCATGACGGGCCGCATTCCAGCTGTCGGTCTCATGGTCGTATTTGTCGTGGTTCACACTTGCCACCGACACACCCTTGGGGATATCTAGCCATGCACGGTAATCATCGTGCATCAGGCCCATCTCTCGCCCGTTAAGGGTAAAATCGGGATAATATGCCAGATTGGTGCTTCCGGTGAGCTGATAAGGAACTTCACCGCAGATATGGAAGGTAGCGCGATACTCCTTCTCTGTAATGTTGCCGTTGCCTTTTTTGCCGGGATACTCGTAGAAGGGAATGAAAGTACCTTCCACCTCCTGATCGGCGGGAGCGACAAACGGAGCCTGCGTGGTAACGGTGCCGTTACCGGGTTTTACATGAAAATGCAGTTGGGTGACCTCGCTGGTGTACATTGCGTTGATGCCGATAGAGTTTGCGGCCGCCAGCGGCATATAGTCGATTTTAAGAGTCTGCGGCAGTCCGACATACTCAAATACCTCAGTGCCGTTCATCGAAACGGTGTATGTGGGCTTCAGTCTGGCATCCTCGGCCAGTTTCTTGAACTCGGCCGACTGCACGTCGTTTCCGTCTTTGTCCTTACCGCCGATTATGTTCACCGAACCGTTGATATGGTTGACGTCGGTGGTAAGGATGTGGCCGTTGGTTTCCGAACTGCTGAAATGATTGGCTGCGCCTCCGTTATAAATCGAGGCTACTACGTCGGCGTCAATACTTGTCGTGTTCACCTCCGATGCGTTGACACGTACCTGCGGATTGGGGTCGAAAGTACACAACGTTACTGTGCGGCAATCCGGGTGCATGTCGACAACAACCCAGTAGGTGCTTCCGCTCTGGACACCGGAGTTAGACAGAGTCTCGTTCATTGTCCAGTCGTACTGGTTGTACTCGAGCAGGGGAAGAGCCTTGTTCACAAAGAACGATGTACGCGATGTATCCCAGCCGTTCTCGGCGGTAGCCATCTCGAGTTTAACAAGGTTGTCGCCCCAGGCATTCTGGTTCTTCTCGCACATTTCGTCATCGACGCCGATGATACCCAGGTCGTACGTAGCCCAGTCACGCTCGCCGTTGGCAAATGCGCCGGCATGCATCTCTTTATAGGTCTTGACATCCATCCACGACAGTTTGAAACGGGCGTTGCCGTTCACTGTTGTCGGTAAATAGCGCATAAAGAACAGAGGGTCGCCATCTTTCCACTGTGAAACCACAGTCGGGTTTGCGGGGTTCCAGCCCAGATAGGTCTCGCTGCCGTCCTCGCGCGTAAGAAGAATGCTGGCGCCTGTGTCGCCACCGCCGGTGACATAGAGCTTGCGATAACCTTTTTCGGCCTCGGCAAGGAACTCCTCGTAAGTCATGTAAGTCTGTACGGCGATTGTTCCGCTGTGAACGGCATAGATATATTTGGTCCAGTTGGCTTCATCGAAACTTACACGGTCGGCACTCCAGCCTGATTCGTACTCGCTCGAACCGCCTTCCTTGTTATTGAAGAAGAAACGCACCCGGTTATATTTGGCAGCTTCGCTTGCCGGCAGCGAGTACGCCCAGATCTGATATGTCTTGTTTACAAGGGTCATCCTTTCAGCTGCGGAGCCCTTTTCGGTATACTGGCTGCCTCCGTTGTCATAAGTAAAGACATGGCAGAAAGGAACCTCGCCGGCTTCAACCTTTCCCTTCTTCAGATAATCCTCCTCGAAGTGCATGTAAAGGGTCACCATCTCACCTACGGGCGTATCGCTCGGGCTGTAACTTGAGAGGTTAAGACTACCGTTGCTGTATGACAGTTTTATACGTACCGTCTGTCCTGTGGGGCAATCCGTGATATGAATGCAGTGGCCGGGGCCGCTGCCGTAAAGATAAGCACTCTTCGAGGTATCGTAACCGATTTTCCAGTTGCCGTCACTGTCTGTTCCACCATCGCTTCCGTGAAAAACCGTATTTCCTCCTTTCGTAAGACCATCCCACGAGGTGTCGTTGATATATCTGTTGGTCAGCACGACAAAGACATCCGATTTAGTTGGTTAGGTATAGGCGGTTGATGCGCCCAAGCGAAAGATAATCGCTACTTTTGTAGCA
>CAZETN010000099.1:0-5584 GCA_964514475.1 uncultured Bacteroides sp. | reverse complement strand
CAACCGACTATTACTCCCTCCTCGAGTTCGAGGCTGATCCCCAGACCATCAAGAAACTTGATACCGCCTATGGCCGCGACGAGCGCGTAATCCGTTTCCTGACTTTCCGTCTTGACAAATACGCAGCACAGTACGCCGCCAAGCGTCGTAGCCTCAAAGGCAAGAAAGCAAACGAAACCGCAGAACACGTAGAAGCAAAGGAGGACTAAACAATGGCAAATGCAAATTCCGAGATTCGTTATCTCACCCCAATGTCTGTTGACGTTAAAAAGAAAAAATACTGCCGTTTCAAACGTTCCGGCATCAAATATGTCGATTACAAGGATCCTGAATTCCTCAAGAAATTTCTTAACGAACAGGGCAAAATCCTTCCCCGCCGCATCACCGGTACTTCGCTGAAATTCCAGCGTCGCGTGGCCCAGGCCGTAAAGCGCGCCCGTCATCTGGCCCTTCTCCCCTATGTAACCGACCTCATGAAATAAGCTTAAGGACAAACGATATGAAAGTTATTCTTAAAGAAGACGTTCAGGGCCTTGGATACAAGGACGACGTCGTTGAAGTAAAAGCAGGCTATGGCCGCAACTACCTCATCCCCACCGCAAAAGCTGTTATCGCTACTCCTTCAGCTCTGAAAATGCTGGCCGAAAGCCAGCGTCAGCGCGCCCACAAGCTGGCCAAAATCAAAGCCGACGCCGAGGCTTTGGCCGCACAGCTTCAGGCTCTCGAGAACCTGACCCTCAGCGCCAAGACCAGCGAAACAGGCAGCATCTACGGCTCGGTTAACGCCGCACAGATTGCCGAGGCTCTCGAAGCCGCAGGTATCGCCGTTGACCGCAAACTCATCGAAGTGGCTCCCGTCAAGGAAGTCGGCAAGTACAACGCGACCGTAAAACTCCATCGCGAAGTCGTTGTCGAACTGCCCTTCGAAGTAGTTTCCGCCGAATAATTCCTACAGTCCTGTTCCACGCAATGGACAGGACTACTTACGGAATATCCCTTTAACATAAGGCAACATTCCCTCCACATTCTCAATACATTTTCCCAAATCCGTCAGTGGTTGCGTCGTGAGGACGCGACCACTGTTATTTTAGTCACGCGTCCACATATATAAAATTACCGGGCGCCACGATTCACCATGACACCCGGCAGACACCGACAGTTCTGTCACAAACTAATTACTTTTGCTCATCAGACAAAGCTGTTGATGTGGCCTGACACTTAAGGCCAACAATACAACCACGCCACTGACGAACCGCCACCTCAGCCGTTGTTACGGTATTGTTTGGGGCTGAGGCCGATATGCTGTTTGAAATATTTGCCGAATGCCGATTGCGTCGGAAAATTCAGTGCATATGCAATCTCCTGTATTGTCATCTCGGTATAGCGCAGCATCATTTCAGCCTCAAGCACCACGTATTCGTTAATCCATTCCAAGGCTCCTCTGCCACTGAACGACTTTATTACGCCCGAAACATATTTCGGAGTCAGATACATCTTGTCGGCATAAAACTGGAGGCTTCGTTCCTTAGTATGGTATGCTCCCAAAAGTTTCATAAACTTGTTGAAAAGCTGCTCGGCACGAGGCTCGTTCCGCTCTGTCTCAGGCGCATCCTGTTTCTGATAGCGACGCAGCAGATTGATAATAGTATGGGACAAAGCCACGGCCAGCCCATTTATCACTTCGGCATTACCTTCCTCCATATTCTTTTTAAGAAGGGTATAATATGGCTTGAGTCCCGATAGCTCCTCATATGGCACCGCAAACGGACCGTTATCACGAAGGCTCAGATAACTCTGCGCGCGAAATCTGAAATCAAGCTGCACGTTCTGCAGATACTCCTCGGAAAGAATTATGGCGTATCCTGCTATATCCTCTGCTTTAATAATCTGAATGATATCGCCGGCCGTGTTCACCAGCATGTGATTTTCGGTGACAAGATATTTCCGCAGATTTATATTACATTCGATTACGCCCTTCAGACATACCAGTACTGTAGTGGCCTTAAGCCTTACGGGATGCGCGAAAAGGCTCATGTCGCCGAAATTATTCATCATCACTATATCCTTGTGAAAGCGCACAAGTTCCGGTATGTCCTGCTCGAGCAGACGTTCTACCGAGATTTCGTTGGGTGTTCGTTCCATAACTGATTTATGATTTTACTTCGCAAATATAACAATATTTTGCCTCAGTATGGTATATAAAACCTATCTTATACACCGTTTACTCCAATCGTCCCGAACAACCCCCCTTTTTTAATTTGCCCATAGTGACGAACTTTGCACAAAATTCAAGTTAGAAAGAAAAATGAACATACAGAAACTGGCCTTTTTAGTGCTAATCCTATTGGAATTTCCGGCTATTCACGCCAATCCGCGCGTGCTTTCATTAGACAGTTGCCGGAGTCTGGCTATCGCAAATAACAAAGAGCTCCGGGCAAAAGACATGCAGCGTGACGCGGCTTATTATAACCGCAAGTCCGCTTTCACCTCCTATCTGCCCAAGGTGTCGGCCACAGGCATGTATATGCGTACCGGCAAGGAAATATCGCTGCTGAGCGATGAACAGAAGACGACATTGTCGCATATAGGCGATGCCCTGTCCATGCCCGACCTCAATCCAATCGGCCAGAGTCTGGCCGATGCCTTGCGCACCGATACACGCAACATGGCCGGGGCCGCAGTAATCCTTACTCAACCTATATATATGGGAGGCAAAATACGTGCATATAATAATATTACCCGCTATGCCGAACATATTGCAGCAAGCAGCCAAAATCTGCAGTATCAGGAAGTCATTGTGTCAGTAGACGAAACGTACTGGACTGTCGTCCAGCTTGCCGCACGCAAACGACTTGCCGAAAAATATCTCGAGCTGGTAAAGACTCTTGACAGCGATATATCGCAGATGATTGACGAGGGAATGGCCACCAAAGCCGACGGCCTCAGTGTCAAAGTAAAAGTCAACGAGGCTCAGGTGTCGCTCATAAAGGTCGACAACGGAATAGAAATACTAAAAATGCAACTGTGCCGCCTGTGTGGTATTCCTCTTGACACCGAGCTGGTGTTGGCCGACGAGAATGCCGAGAACCTTTCGGAATCCGAAAGTCCCTGCCTCGCAGACGGTGATACATGGGAGAGACGCCCCGAACTTTCGGCATTGAGCACATCCATAAAAATACACGACGAGAAAGTGAAACTGGCACGTGCCGAATTCTTGCCCACAGTAGCTCTGACAGGCGGCTACTTTGCAAGCTACCCGTCAGTGTTCAACAGTTTTGAAAAGAAATTCAAAGGGACCTGGAATGTCGGGGTAGCGGTGAGCATTCCTATTCTGACCTGGGGCGACCGAAGCTATAAAGTGAAGGCAGCTCAGGCCGAGGCCCGTGCGGCAAGATTCAAGTACGACGAGACACGCGAGATGATAGAACTGCAAGTCGCGCAAAGCAGACAGAAAGTGCGCGAGGCCCGTGAGCGCTATACCGCATCGCTAAGCAGCCAGGCCGAAGCCGATGAAAACATGAGATATGCCGAAACCGGCCTCAAAGAGGGTGTGATACCCGTCAGCAATGTAATCGAAGCCCAGACTGCGTGGCTGTCAGCCAGAACCAACCTGATTTCGGCAGAGGTTGACTTACGACTCTCCGACCTATACCTCCGAAAATCGTTGGGGCAGATTCATGTACAGTCAGAAAACATAGACCAATCACCCATCCGTCAATAACTTAAGCAAACCGATCATAATGAAAAGAAATCTGAACACAATCGTTGTAATAGCCTCTATCATTACCGTTGTAATTGTTGCGGTAATCATCGTCGGACTCACTCTGCCTTCAGCCAAAGAACCCATCCAGGGGCAGGCCGAAGCTACTGACTACCGCCTGTCCAGCAAAATCCCTGCCCGCGTGCTCGAAATCAGGGTAAAGAAGGGTGATATGGTGAAGAAAGGCGATACGCTTGTAATTCTGGATGCGCCTGACATCGAGGCAAAATTATCACAGGCGCAAGCCGCCTATCAGGCAGCGCGTGCCCTAGAGACCAAAGCCATAAACGGAGCCCGCAACGAGCAGATACAGGGGGCATACGCCACTTGGCAGAAAGCGATTGCCGGCAAAGAGGTCGCCGAAAAGACCTACAACCGCATCAACCGTCTGTTTGAAAAAGGAGTTATGGCCGAACAAAAGCGCGACGAGGCATACGCGAGCTACCAGGCTGCGGTTGCCACCGAAAAGGCAGCCCGTTCACAATATGACATGGCCAAAAACGGCACACGCCACGAGGACGTGTCGGCCGCAAGAGCGCAGGTCGAAAGAGCGCAGGGAGCCATCAGTGAGGTAAGCTCGTATATCTCCGAAACCGCCCTTCTGGCCACCGCCGACGGTGTCGTCACCGACATTTTTCCCGAACCCGGCGAACTTGTCGGCAGTGGAGCTCCTATCATGAACGTGTCGGTGACCGACGACATATGGTTTACCTTCAACGTTCGCGAGGACATGCTTCCGGGACTTACCGTAGGCACCGAGCTCGATGTATATGTGCCGGCATTTGACAAGACCGTCAAAGTCCGCATTGCCCGAATCAAAGACGTGGGCAGTTTTGCCACCTGGAAGGCCACAAAGGCACTCGGCAAATACGACCTCAAAACCTTCGAGGTTGAAGCTGTTCCGGTTAATCCGGCCGAACTCAAAGGATTGCGTGCCGGGATGAGCGCTGTATTCGAAAGATAATCATGACACACGCCAATACAAACATATTAAGACGCATCTTCAGCATAAGCCGGAGGGAGGTGGGCATTTATTCGCGCCGCCCGCTATTCCTGTTCTGTCTGCTTGTAGCGCCTGTAATCTGCGTTGTTTTTCTCGTCACACTGATGAAAGAGGGGCTTCCTACCGAATTGCCGGCCGGTATCGTCGACGAGGACAACACCAAGATATCGCGGACGATAGCGCGCACCATCGACGCTCTGGAGGAAACCGACATACGCTATCGTTACACCGACTTCAGCGAGGCCCGCAAGGCCATGCAGCGCGGGGAGATATATGCATTTTTCTATATCCCCGAGGGTACGACCGAAAAGGCGATTTCCAACCGCCAGCCCCGTGTGTCGTTTTACACCAACGAGGCCTACCTTGTGCCCGGCTCGATGCTGATGAAGGACATGCGCACTGCCTCCGAACTATCCGGACTGGCTCTTACACGCGAAAATCTTTACGGCCACGGCGCCACCGAAGAGCGTGCGATGGGTGTCATACAGCCCATAGTGATAGAGACGCACCCGCTCAACAACCCCGAGCTTGATTATTCGGTATACCTCAACAACATACTGGTACCGGGCATCCTGATTTTGCTGATTATGCTTTCCACAGCATATACCATCGGTCTGGAATGGAAACAGGGCACTCAGATGCAGTTGTATGCCATGGCCGGAGAGTCGCCTTCGGTGGCCCTCATCGGCAAGCTCCTGCCGCAGACACTGATCTTTATCATGATGTTCATACTGTACGATGTATACTTTTACAAAATCATGCATTTTCCGTGCAACAGCGGTATATGGTCAATGATTGCGCTCGGCATCCTTACCGTTTTC
>CAZETN010000098.1:0-5615 GCA_964514475.1 uncultured Bacteroides sp. | reverse complement strand
CACTGCCGTCAATGGCGGCTATCTTCAACACCACACCATCGCTGGTGCAGCTCGGCCTGGCAACCAGCATGCTGGGGCTTGCCGTCGGGCAGGTGTTCTTTGGACCACTCAGTGACAAATATGGCCGCAGACCCGTCCTGATGTCGGCCATGATACTCTTCGCAGTCTCGACGGTAATAAGCATTTACTCGCCGGATATTATTTTTTTCAATGTCTGCCGTTTTGTCCAGGGATTGGGTGGCGCAGGCGGTATCGTGCTGTCGCGGTCAATATCCACTGACTGCTACACGGGGCGAGAACTTGCAAAAATTCTGGCAATCATCGGGGCTGTAAACGGCATAGCACCCGTCACCGCACCTGTCATAGGCGGACTCGTGGCGGGGGCAGTGGGATGGAAGGGAATCTTCTGGATTTTGTTCGCTCTTGGTCTGGTGCTGCTGGCAATGTGCATTGTCTTCCGGGAATCCCTTCCCCGCGAGCATTTCAAAACCGGATCAGTCCTCAGCCTGATGTCTGCGTTCCCCAAACTGCTGCGACTGCCATATTTCAGAGTCTATGTCCTGATGTTCGCATTTGCCAACGGTGTTCTGTTCGCTTATATCTCATCGGCATCATTCATCATACAGAATTATTTCGGATTTTCCGAGCTGACCTTCGCCGTTATTTTCGGAGTAAACGCTTTAGGTATCGGCATCGGATCGGCACTGTCGCTGAAGTTCAGGACAATGAAAGGAGCAGCCATATTCGGTACAACTGTCATTTCAGCCGTCTCGTTGTTCGAGCTCGCCGGATACTTGCTGTCCGACAGTTTCTGGCTTTTTGAAATCCTGATGTTCGTAATTCTTGTTGGCGTCGGCTATATTTTTACGGCAGCCACAACACTTGCCATGGACGAGGGGCGCTCGTATGTCGGAGCCGCCTCCGCGATTTTCGGGGCGACAGGATTTCTGTTCGGAGGTATAGTCTCTCCGCTCGTCGGCCTGGGTAATATCATGGCGACAACGCTTACGATAATCACCCTGTGCTCGTTTTCATCGCTTATATTCGCCGTCATCGCCCGACGCCGGAAGAACTGATTCTGCCTGCACGGCTCAGACTCAGAAATCCCGCTGTCACCGCCATGGCCAACGCTACGGCCAGACAAGAGCGTACCGATACGACTGTATCAGGCAACATGGCAAAAATCACAGTCACAATTGTCGCTCCCAGTGTCTGGCCGACAAGCCGGGCCGTACTCTGCATACCTCCCGCCCCTCCTGTCCGCGAAACAGGAGTGGCAATCACCATGACTATATTGTTCGGAGTCTGGAATATTCCGAAGCCCACGCCACACATGGCCATGCGCCAGGCTATCTGCCATGCGGAGGCACCGGTACCGGGCAAAACAAGAAGCAATACGACTCCGGCAGCATAAACCGCCATACCTGTCGCCGCTGTCGCACCCGGATTATGTTTTTCGACAAAACGGACCGCCAGCGGCGATATTATCATCGTGGCGAGAGGCCAGGGCGTCATAAGCAGTCCCGCGGTTATCTCCGAAAAGCCTAAATTGTTGAGAAACATGAACGGCAGAGCTATCATGGCCACGTTCTGCGCTATGAACGAGCATACCGATGTCATTATGCTGAGCGAATACAGACGTATACCGAATAAGTCCACCGGCAGCATCGGATTTGTGCGCCCCAATTGCCGACGCACATAAAATATCCCGACCACGCCACCGGCTACCAAAAGAACAAAATTCAGGAGCGCATCGCCTTTTCGCGCGAAACTGCCGAGCGAATAGAATACGAGACCGAAAGCCACGGCATTCTGCATACCGCCCTTCCAGTCGAAACAGACTTTTTTATCCTTTCCTGGATTTGACGGCAAAAGCCGTTTGCCAAGCACAAAGGCGGCGATGCCGAATGGAATATTGATCATAAAAAGCCAGTGCCATGACGACATCGTCAGAATAGCTCCGGCAATTGTCGGACCTGCGGCTGTGGCAATTGCTATGACCATAGCGTTCAGGGCCAAACCGCGCCCGAGTACCTCACGCGGATATATAAGGCGCACAAGTGCGATGTTGACACTCATCACACATGCCGCGCCTATACCTTGCAGCGCTCTGGAGGCAATTATCGCCGCAAAACTCTGCGAGGCGGCACAAAGAGCCGAGGCACATGTAAATATTACCACTCCGACCAGGAATGTCTTCCTATAGCTGTAAAGGTCGCCGACCGACGACAGCGGCAACAGCAACATTGTCACCACAAGCTGGTAAACGGTCACGATCCACACCGTATACGAATCGGAAACACCGAATTCGACGGCAAGCACCGGCAGCGCCACGTTTACCACAGTAACATCAAGCACCGTCATAATCAGCACCATCAGAACTGCCGTGACGGCCATATAATTTCGTATCGAAAAACTGTTCTTACCCATAACTGTCTTGCGGGGCACTAAAAACCGACCGGTCCATCGTTTTTACCCGATGTGTTTCCGGAACTGTTTGACCCTTTATCATATTTGACCCTTTATCATATCTGTATAACGGATGACAAAAGAGCAAGATTGCTCCCGGGGGACTCAATCTTGCTCGCGATTCAAGGTCAGAACTAATCTATACCATCTTGCATGAGATTTTTACTATGTGTAGATACCTTATCGGGAGTGGGTAAACAGCCATTCCCTGACCGGTGTCAGCCTGTAGGCGTAATCGAATGAGTACATGTGCTCACTGCCTTTGCCATCGGGCGGCAATACGGTCTTTGACGCAAAGTTGATTATGTTGATGGGCGCACCTTTGGCGAGTTCAGCGGAGGCCAGCCGGTCCTGCTGCTGTTGAGGCAGCCTGGCGCTCCACTCCTCGTACTCATATCTTACACCGGCCTTGTCGGCGGCCGCCTCAAGGGCACCGAAAGTACGCGCTTTTCCGGCTGTGATGAATGTAAACGGATGTCTGACAAGTTCGCTGAAGGTAGCGCTGTCCCAATGGCAGTCAACGAATATCGAAGCGGCGAAAACATCAGGATAAGCGACATTGTAATACATCGAAATCATTCCTCCCATTGACTGGCCGGTGGTATACAGACGCCGGTTGTCGATATTCTTGTCCTCGGCAAGCTTCTTTACCAGACGCATGACCATATCCACTTCGTCCGTATGCTCGTAAGCATCGTTTACCGCCACTCCCGTGAACTAGGGGACAAGCACATAGCACGGGTGCTGTGACTGCCAGGTGTCAGTGGCCCACACAAGCGCCCCATAACCCTGTGTCAGCGGACGCGTGACATCGGTGCCAGGCGTGCTGGCGTCCGCCATAAACAGCACGAGCGGATATTGCTTGCCGTCCTCGATTTGTTTAGGGACATAAAGGTTGTAGTTCAGTGTCTTGCCGGTTTCATCATCGCAGAATGTAAACTGCCTGAACTGCGGAACCACGGTTCTTATCATCTGCTGAAGTACCGAATCGGCGCTCTTGCCTATAACGGGACCGCCGCCCAGGGTACCCAGTTGCGGACCACCTGCCTTCCGGCCCTTTCCGTTGTCTGTGGCAGGCGCCTGTGAGAGGTCGTCTTTGCCCGATTTTGTGTTGCTACTTCCGCACGACGCCATTGCAGGCAACGCACACAGCGTGACCATTGCAATCATCGAACCGGATATCAATTTCCTAATATTCATTTCCATGAGATTTTTAATCTGATTTATATCCCTATAAGACGGCAATGCCGCAAAAAGTTTATCGTTCTCAGCAGACGATACAACAAAAGTGGCAAACTACCGCATTCGCTTCTACGAGCCCCGCTTCAGCCTTTGGCGCAAAGGGCATGTCCCGCTCTCCTACCCATTATTAACGACTTTATCGGAGGAGCAATCATAAATGTCCGTCCGACATCCGCCGCTGACCGGCATTCATGATTGCTCTTAAGTCTTTTTAAGGGGAAAAGAATGGTGATTTTCATGGGATTTTTTGTACTTTTGCGAATATTTTGATAGAATAAGTGTAAACAGCTCCATATATGGCACAGAAACCATCCATTCCCAAGGGAACGCGTGATTTTACTCCGGTAGAGACAGCACGCCGCAATTATATTTTCAATACGATCCAGAATGTCTTCGCTCTGTTCGGCTACCGCCCTATCGAGACTCCGGCAATGGAAAATCTGTCCACTCTGATGGGCAAATACGGCGAGGAGGGCGATAAACTCCTCTTTAAGATTTTGAACTCGGGTGACTGGATGCGCGGCCTCAGTCCGGAAGCTGTAGCCGAAGGCAACTACCCAGCCTATACTCCCAAAGTCAGCGAGAAGGGTCTGCGTTACGACCTGACAGTGCCGTTTGCCCGTTTTGTGGTGCAGCATCGCAACGAGCTGCAGTTGCCGTTCAAACGCTGTCAGATTCAACCTGTATGGCGCGCCGACCGTCCCCAGAAAGGGCGCTATCGCGAATTCTATCAGTGTGACGCTGACGTGGTAGGCTCGGACTCCCTGCTCAACGAGGTTGAGCTGCTGCAGATGATTGACACTGTTTTCGACCGCCTCGGTATCCGCGTCGCAATCAAACTCAACAACCGCAAAGTGCTTGCAGGAATTGCGGAACTTATAGGGGCGCCGGACAAGATTGTCGACATCACCGTAGCAATCGACAAACTCGACAAAATAGGTCTTGAGGCAGTGAACGCCGAGCTGATTGAGCGCGGACTTTCGCAGCAGGCGGTGGACGCCCTGCAGCCAATCCTGGCGATAAACGGAACTCTTGACGAACGTCTGTCGCGCCTCGAAGCACTCCTCAAGGACAGCGAGACAGGACGCCTGGGTGTCGACGAGCTTAAGTTCGTGATTTCACATACTGCCGCTCTCGGCCTAAAGGCTGAGCTTGACCTCGATGTATCGCTGGCACGCGGCCTCAACTATTACACCGGTACCATTATTGAAGTGAAGGCTCTTGACGTGGCCATCGGATCGATTACCGGCGGAGGCCGTTACGACAACCTTACCGGTGTATTCGGTATGCCGGGACTGTCGGGCGTAGGCATCTCGTTCGGCGCCGACCGCATTTACGATGTCCTCAACACACTGGACCTTTATCCGAAGGAGACCGAGGTCGCCTCGACGGTGATGTTCGTCAACCTCGGAGAGGCCGAAGCCATGGAGTCGCTTAAGGCAATCCGACGCCTGCGCGCAAAAGGCATCAGCTGCGAAATCTATCCTGACGAGGCAAAGATGAAGAAACAGTTCGCATATGCTGACGCCCTACATATTCCGTATGTAGCCATAATCGGCGAAAGCGAACTGGCCGAAGGCAAGATAACGCTGAAAAACATGACAGACGGCACCCAGAGTCAGTACGACGCCGAAAATCTCGCCGACGGCATACTGTAAAGTCAATATCCTGAATTATGAAAAAAAACATCATCACCGTACTGCTGGCCTTATTAGGCATAGCTTTCGGCGCCGGCGCGCAGATGCGCTGGGCTCCGGTTGTCGGTATAAACGGCAACAACCTGGTATTCAAGCAGGACCCTGTCTATGTCTCACCAACCTTCGGTTAGCAGGCCGGAGTCATGGGCGAAATGATATTTCCGGGCATCGGCATAGGCATCGACATAGGTCAGCTGTACAATCAGG
>CAZETN010000097.1:0-5656 GCA_964514475.1 uncultured Bacteroides sp. | reverse complement strand
TGATGCTCTCGTAGGCGATGGCGTCCTGATTGTAAATGCCCGGTGCGCCGTCGTTGTTGTTGTATCGGGGGTGTTTCTGTTGGTTGGGCCAGGGGCCGAACCAGAAGTTCTGCAGGTTTGCCTTCGCGGCCTTGTTTCCGGCCACGGGGTCGCTATGCTCCATGTAGTCGCGGGCACGGACGGTGTAGGGGTCGCCGCTGTGCACGCGCACGTTGTGACGCATCGACCAGACCCACACGTCGCGGAAGGGGTTCTTGTAGACAGTCGAGCGGTCGGCTACGGAGCCCGAGGGGGTCGCGTTGTCGCGCCAGGCCTTGCCGTCCGACGAGGTCAGGTAATGGTATGCCCATTTGCCTGCGCCGCCGGATACCTCGAACATCTTGTAGCGGGCCGAGGCATTGGTCTCCTGCTTGTCGATCCATACGGACGAGGCGTCGCGTATCGAGCCGCGGCGGACGATGTTGGTGCCGCTGACGACGCTTAGCGAGGGCTTCGTCCAGGTTATGCCGTCGGTAGGCTAGGCATAGCAGGTGATACCGGCGCCGTTTGTGGCGTAGGTGCCTCCGCCGGCCATGTACCACATCTTGAATTTGTTGTCCTTTTCGTCATACCATACGCCGTCGCTGAAGGGCGCGGCGAAACCGCCGTTTGCGCCCTGCTTCTCCCATGCCCGGTCGGGGACGAGTACGGGATTGGAGGGATGGTATTCGGGATAGTGGAACTTGCGTGCCAGATTGGTGGTGGCAATCAGGAAGTTGTCTACAAAGAGCTGTCGGCCTACGTCTACTTTGACCACGGCGGGTTTCGACGTCAGGTAGAAGGGCGACATGCCCGTACGGATTTCGGTGACGTAGTTGCGCTGCGGCGGCCACTGCGAGGGCAGTTCTATGCCGTTGTAGATGGCATTGGGGCTGATCGGGTTTTCGGGCACGGGGTCGGGAGTCGGCTCGGGAGTCGGGTCCGGCTTGGGTTCCGGCGACGGGTCGTCGCCGCCGCACGAAGCGGTCAGCGCAGCCACAGCCATTACAGCGAATATTTGATGGAATTTTTTCATGGTTTTCATTTGATGGGTTGGTCTATACCGGTGGGCGACAGGCCGGGACCTCCGCCGGCTGTGTAGCCGCGGCTCTCTCCGGACCGCCAGGGCGAAATCCAGAAGGAGTACAGGTCACCGTCACGCAGGTAGAATTTGAGGCGCACGGGCTTGCCGGCGAGTGCGGTCAGGTCCGCGTTGTCCTTCCATGTAATCATGGCCTTTGTGGAGTCGGTCTTGCGCAGACCCTTGCAGTCGGTCTTGGTGAAGCCCTTGACGGGTTTGCCGTCGGCATCGAGCACCTCGACGAGCAGCAGAGACTTCTTCGAAGGCACATCGGCGTTTACAAAGAGGTACTTGCCGTCGAAGTTTATGGGTTCGGTGACGAGAGTGCCCTCGTCCTTGCCGGCATGCATCGATACGAAGCCGTCGCGGCGCAGCTTGGCCAGACCTGTCGAAGTATAGCTGTCCCACATGATGTCGTTGAGACGGCGTCCGCTGCAGTAGAAGTACAGCGAGTCGCCAACAATCAGGGGCACACCGCCCACCGACTGCATGTTGCCCCAGTTCCAGGCTCCGTCGGTGGTGTCGTTTGCCATGAAAGGAACATGCGAGGGACGTGCGAAGTGGAAGCCGTCGCGCGAGTAGCCCAGACAGATTTCATTACGCTTCTGTATACCCAGTTTGCCGCAGATATTGTTCTCAGGCCCCTGCCATACGGCATACTGGCCAAGCATGATGCTCTCGTAGGGTATGCAGTCGAAGTTGTAGATGCCGGGATGCACCTCGGGGAAGCGGGGGTGACGCGGTTCCTTGTCGTCGGGGGTGAACCAGAACACTACGTTCTTGTCGGGAACGCCCTTGCGCACGCGGTGGGCCATCGAAACGGCGGTTTCGGGGTCTTTGGCCTCGAGGTAGCTGCGCGAGCGCGACGATACCTTCGTGCCGTAGCGCATCGACAGGCACCAGACGTCGCGGAAGGGGTTGTAGAACACCGACGAGCGGTCGTACAGGTCGCCGGACTGAGCCACGCCGTCGCTCCAGTGGATGCCGTCGGACGAGTACTTGAGGATGAACTGCCAGCGGCGGTCGGTCGGACGACGCTCGACGTTGAACATCTTGTAGCGCCGTGCGGGATCTTTCTCGTTGCGGTCGAGCCAGATGGTCGCGGCGTCGCGGTTGGCGGTGTCGACGATGCAGGTGCCTTTTACCAATTCGAGTTCGGGCTTCACCCAGTGTATGCCGTCGTCGGACTCGGCATAGCAGGTGTAAAAAGTCTGCTTGTCCTGCTTGTGGATGGAGCCGGCACCGGCCAGGTACCACATCTTGAACTTGCCGTCCTTGTCGTCATACCATATGCCGTCGCTGAAGGGGGCGGCGTAGGGCGCGCCTTCGATAGTGTTCTCCCACTCGGCGGTAGGGCCGAGGACGGGATTGCCGGCATAGAAGTCCGGAGTGTGGTAGACGGGCGTCAGGTCGGTTTCGGCAATCAGGAAGCTGTCGACGAAGAGCTGTCGGCCCACATTCACGGGAATTACCGCAGGCTTGTTTACAAGATAGGGCACAGGCATTTCGGCGGCAACGGCGGGTTCGGCGTAGCGCGGCGGCCATTGCTCGGGAAGCCGGATGCCGTTGTATAGGACTTCCCCGCCGGCGTTGCCCGGGGCGCCGGCGAGCGCGGCGAGGGCAATTGCGGCGAACGGTCCTGTCAGAATAGACCTTTTCATAATCAGTATCCGGGGTTTTGTTTGGCTTTGGGATTGGATTCTATCTCGGAGATGGGAATGGGCAGCCACTCGTGCTTGTTGGCGGTGAAGCCCTCATAGTCCGTGTCCGAAATCAGGCGCTTGAAGTTGGGGTCGGTGCGCTCGAGCTCGTGGAAACGCTCGGCCAGGTCGCCCCAGCGCAGCAGGTCGTAGAAGCGATGTCCTTCGAGGGCGAGCTCCAGTGCGCGCTCGTTCTTGATCATATCGAGGGTGAGGCCGCCGGCATCGGGCATGTTGGCGCGTTTGCGCACCTGGTTGAAGGCGTCGACAGCCGATATGGAACCGGCGTTGCCGCCGCTGATGACGGATTCGGCATACATCAGCAGCACGTCGGCGTAACGGATATAGCGCCAGTTGACACCGTGGGCGCGGGGCTGGTTGTAGATGTACTCCTTGACACCGCTGCCGACACCGGTGATGGACTGCGGATTGTTGTTGCGCATCGGCATCGACAGGTCCATGCCCTTGAGGAAGGCGGCCTTGTAGACGTGGGTGCGGATGTTGGCCACAGAACTGAAGTCGCCGCCGGGGTACATGTCTTCGAAGTGGTAGCCGCCGGGGCCGGTAAGACGCTGGCCGGGACGCAGTTTGATTTTGGGGTCGAGATCGTTGAAGAACATGGTCGAAAACATACGGATGTCAGTGTAACCGTCCTTGTCGATGCTGTTGGCGAAGGCATCGTACAGCCAGTCGTGTACCACGCCCTCGTAGCCGACGCCGGTGCCGGGCAGCATGATGCCGCGGGTGTCGAAGGCAAGGCCCGAAGTGGCGGTGCCGGGGTTGAAGGCGGCGTTCTCGACATCGCCGAGGAACTGCAACTCGAATACCGACTCGTGGTTGTTTTCATGGGCCACGTCGAAGTTGTGTCCGTACTCGACCAGCGAGTAGTTGCCGTATTCGCCGCGGATAACCTCGTCGAACTCGGCAGCGGCCTCGTCATAATAGGTTTTGTTGCTGTCGCCGTAGCGGGGTTCGATGCCGCTGCGGAACAGGTAGGCCTTGCCGCGCAGGGCTGCTGCGGCACCGGCGGTGAGGCGCCCGGTCTGGTCGCCTTTCCAGTAGCCCTTGACAGGCAGATTTTCCTTGGCCAGGCGCAGGTCCTCGGCGATGGCGTCCCATACCTCATCGGGTGTGGACAGGTCGCGGACGTAATCCTCCTTGCCCTGCGGGGCATGCTTGATGAGGGCGACGTTACGGTAGTTGGTAAGCAGGTAGAAGTGGGCAAACGCGCGCCAGAAGTATGCCTCGCCAAGGTATGCCTTTTTAAGTTGCTGGTCGAAGAACTCCACGCGGTCGATGTTCTCGATGACGTATGTGGCCTGCGAGGCAGTCGAGTACAGCAGTCCGAAGGGCTGCATGATGGTGTAGTAGCTTGAGTTGAGCGACGATCCGTACATGCCGGGCTTGCCGTAGTCCGAGTTTGACGATGCCTCGTCCGAGCGGATAATCATTGTCTTCGATGCCGAGGCTCCGAAGCTGCGCTGGGTCTGGATGTAGCCGTAGCAGGTCATCACGGCCTCGTTCACGGCCGCCGGTGTGGTGAAGTACTGGTCCATACTCGGCTGCTGCGGGTTTACGGCCAGATCGTCGAACACATCGTTGCACGCAGTGAGGCCCAGGGCTACCGCTGAGAATGCTATGTATTTAATGACTGATTTCATGGTTTTTCAGATTAGAATGTTACGTTGAAGCCGAGGGTGTACGTCCGGGCGTTGGGATAGGAGTTCATGTCGACGCCACGGGCGAACAGGGTGTTGGAGCTTACCTCGGGGTCGAAGCCCGAGTATTTGGTGCAAGTGAATACGTTCTGCACGGCGAAGTAGAAGCGCAGGTGGCTCATGTAGGCCTTCTTTGACAGCTTTTCGGGAAGGGTGTAGCCGAGCTGTATGTTCTTGAGGCGGAAGTACGAGCCGTCCTCGATATAGAATTCGCTGGGCAGGGAGTTGCCGCCGTCGGCGTTGGTGACCTTGGCCACGGGGACGTAGGTGCTGGGATTTTCGCGGGTCCACGAGTTGAGTACGTCGACAACCATGTTGTTGGCGTAGTTGAAGTAGTATTCGTACTTGCGGGCGTTGAAAATCTTGTTGCCGCTGACGCCGTTAAAGAACAGTGACAGGTCGAAGTCGCGGTAGAAGAAGTCGAAGTTGAGGCCGTAGCTGAGTTTGGGGATGGAGTTGCCCAGGACAACCTTGTCGTCGGCGGTGACGCGGCCGTCGTTGTTTTCGTCGTGGAAGATAAAGTTGCCGTCGGCGTCGAAGCCGTCGATCTTGTATCCGTAGAACGAACCGATGGGTTCGCCCGGACGCGTGATTGTGGCGGCGTCGGAGAACTTGGACGAGAAGGACCCGGCCGTGATGGGCTGCACGTTCTCGCCTAAGGCAAGTACCTTGTTCTTAAGTGTCGACAGGTTGGCGGTGACGTTCATGCGGAAGTCGTTGCCGAACGAGCGGTGCCAGTTTGCCATGAACTCCCAGCCCCGGTTCTCGACGGAGGCGGTGTTGACGTACGGGGTCTCGTTGGAGGAGTTGATTTCGAAAATCTGTCCCGATGACAGGTTGAGGTCGAGGGTGGCCAGCAGGTCGACGTTCTTCTTGTAGAAGTAGTTGACGTGGAAGGTGACCTCGTTGTTGAACCGGCCCAGCTCAAGGCCGACGTCGGTAGTCTTCGAGGTCTCCCACTTGAGGTTGGTGGTCTTGAGATAAGCGGCACGTCCGTCGGTGAAGCGGTAGCCGCCGACGGTATAGACGATGGGGCCGAAGGCGATGTTGTCGAAGCTATAGGGAGCAAGGAAATTGGCGCCGAGCTCGCCGTACGAGGATGTGAGCTTGAGCAACGAGACAGGAGTGTCGCGCACGAA
>CAZETN010000096.1:0-5854 GCA_964514475.1 uncultured Bacteroides sp. | reverse complement strand
GGCGTATGTGTCCAGGGCAGTGTATGCCGAGGCTATGCGGGCAAGCAGCCAGGCGCTGTCCGGTGTGAAGATTTCGGCCTGATGGTAGTAGGCGAGCGCGCGTCCTATGTCGCCGAGCCGTTCGTGGGCATATCCTAATTTCTGGAATACGGAGCCGTCCGGTCCGCAGACTGAGTCAAGCCGTGTGAAGGCTGTTATGGCGTCCTGCCAGTATTCGTAGCGGAAGAACAGTTCGGCCACTACGCGCAGCAGTTCGGGCTCGTCATTGAATGTCTCGGACAGAGCGTCTATGCCCAGCAGGTTTATGCCTTCGTCGAAGGGGTTGTAGAACTCGCCTTTGCGGCGGAACAGGTTGTAGAAGCGGTAGAGGTTGCGCAGGTAGCCGCTGAGGGTACGGCGCCGCAGCTCGTCGGGCGTGCCGTTGTCAAGGGCATGCGTCATTTCCTCCATGAACTGGTTGCTCTGTGTCTTGAACTGAGACAGCATCAGGTCCTGCTGTGCCTTGTTGACGAGGCCGAGTGACAGGAAGAACGAATATTTGTCGCTCGAGCACAGAAATGGCAGGCGTTCGATGAACCGTCCCAGTGTCTCGGGCACTCCGGCCCGCGCGGCGTCTGAACGACCCGATTCGAAGGGTACGAACCAGTTCGCTATCTCGCTGAAAAACGGAAAGTTTTTCAGGTGCGAGAAGGTTGACATGAATACGTCGCCACCCTCCTGTTGCAGTTCGGTGAGCTCGCGCAGTTTGTCCTCGATGCCCGATTTACGCAGCATGTCCTCCCACTCGGGGTTGACCTCGAGGTTTTCAGGGTCGATTTTTCCGGAGCTGATGTTTTCGATGATGTCGGGGCGCATCTTCATCATGCCGGGTATGATGTCCTCGCGCATCGTGCGGTTTATGCGCTCGGTGTTGCGGGTGCGTATCAGTTCGAGGAAGGCTATGCGCAGGTCGGCTGTCCATCGGGGTACGGCCTTGAGGGCCTCCAGGCGACGGCGTATGGTTTCGGGCATGGGACGGTCGCGGTACTTGTACAGGCCCAGCAGTATGCCGGTGAGGGCCATGCCGGTCAGTTCGGTCGCGTTCAGGCGTTCCTCGCCTTCGGCTGTCACGCCCGACATTCCCGTGGTGTAGATTTCGATAAGGGCGTCAAGCCGGGCCGCGTCGTTGTATTCAAGCAGTCCGAGTGTCAGTGCCGACACAAGCAGCACCTTCAGACGCTGGGGAACCGCGGGGTCGAGGGCGCGGAGCACGGTGGCGTCGGCGGCGCTGAAGGGGAACTCGGTCCACAGCACGCGGAATATGTTGGTCTCCTGGCGCTCGAGTTCGCGGCGTTCGGTCGTGTCGCCCTTCTGTGTGCCGGTTGCCACAGCCTCACCGTATGTCTGTTGCCAGCGGTCGAGCATGTCGGCGAGCGACGGTTTTTTGTTGAGCACCACGCGCAGCGAGTTGAAGTACAGGGTGGGGGTCTCGTGCAGGCTCAGTTGCCGTGTCAGCCGGTCCATTACCGTATATATGCTGTTTATGATGCCTGAGTACATCTCGTCGCGCGAGGGGTCGGCGGCTCCGTCGGTCAGATACTGAAGCATGTATGCGTAGCTCTGTTCGATGCGGTTCAGGTCGTCGGTGACCTCCCACAGCATCTGCGACTCCGAGGTGTTGCGCAGCAGCGCCAGCGCGTCGCGCAGTCTGCCGCCGTGTACGTACCTGCGCACGCGCTCCGATATATTCTGTATTTCGTTTTGTGTCATATTTGGTGATGGGTAAGAGGATGAGGAGTTGAAAAAGTCGGGTTCACTCGCATATAACACTCGAAAGGGCAAAAATTATGCCAAATCGGCTCTGAAACTGTCGCAGAGCCTCAAAAATCGCTCTTTTTCGTTATCTCCGACGGCGCTCATGGGCACGGCTATGTGGTGGTGGGGCGGTCTGCGCAGATAAAAGACAACGGTGTCGCGGCCCGTCTCCACGTCGCTGATGTCGGCGTCAGTGTAGGTCTCGGGAGCCGGGGGACGGTCGCCCGTGTATGTGACTGTCAGCTTTTTGCGGCTGACGGTGAGGGTTCTGGGCCGAAGAGTCCGTACGGCTTCTGGCGAGAAGGCGTAATGGTAATATACGAACAGCAGCATCCCCGGGTACAGCAGAAACAGCAGCATGAAGCCCACAAATGCCCATGCGGCATCGTGCAGGGCGGCTCCGAAACATACGGCGGGGGGCAGCAGCCACGCCCACCACCAGCGCGCCATCAGCGCCACAAACACACGCCTGACGTATGCCGACGGTGTGCCGCTGAAGGTTTCGGTGGTGATGCCGCTGTCAGCAGTGTCCATCTCAGAGGTTGTAGAATTCGGTAAAGGCGCGTATGGTATATTCCTGGTCCTTGAGCGATCCGGTCTCGCGGCACGAGTGCATGGCCCACACCGGCGCTCCCATGTCGACGCCGCGCAGAGGTATCTGCGAGGTCAGGATATTGCCGAGGGTCGAACCGCCGGCTACGTCGCTGTGGTTGACAAAGTACTGCACGGGCACCCCGGCTTTCGCGCAGATTGATGCGAAGACGGCCGCCGAGTCGGCGTCGGTCATGTACTTGCAGTTCGCGTTTATTTTTATGACCGGGCCGTCGCCGAGGACGGGATGGTTTGTGGGGTCCTGTTTGCTCACGTAATTGGGATGCACACCGTGTCCGTTGTCGGCGCTTATCATGAACGAGGCCGCCAGAGCGCGCAGGTAGTCTTCCTCGTTTCCGCCCAGACACAGGTTTATGCGGCGCAGTATGAAGTCGAGAATGGGCGAGCCGGCGCCTTGTTTGGTTCCCGAGCCGGTTTCCTCGTTGTCGAAAATGGCCATGACACGGGTGTGGGCCGACCGGTCTTTTGCTTCCAGCAGTGCCGAAAGCGCGGCGTGGGCCATCGACAGGTCGTCGATGCGTCCGCTCTGAATGAAGTCGCCGAAGGCGCCTACTTCGGATGCCGGAGTGGTGTCATATACCGACATGTCGTAGTCCAGGATGTCGTCGGCGTCCACACCCAGTTCGGCGGCAATGCGGCGTCTGAGCCAGCCCTGCGGCTCCTCGTCCTCGGGCAGCCGTCCTGCCACGGGCAGCATGTCGGTCTGTTTCGACAGCGGGTTGCCCTCGTTTACGGAGCGGTGGAAGTGTATGGCCAGATGCGGAATGGTAAGCATGGGCTTTTCGAAGCGCAGCAGCACGGTGACGGGATTGAGCACGTCGTCGCCGCGCAGTATCACGCGTCCTGCAAGCGACAGAGGACGGTCGAACCATGTGTACAGTATCGGGCCGCCGTAGACCTCGGTGTTGAGGCGCAGCATGCGGCCGTCGCCAAGCATTTCGCAGTGTGGTTTGACGCGGAAGCAGGGCGAGTCGCTGTGTGCCGATATTATATGATAGGCTCGGGGTATGTCGGCTGTGCCGGCCACGAAGGCGAATATTGCGCTGTCGTTCTGGGTAACGTAGTATTTGCCGCCACGCTCTATTTCCCACCGGTCGCGCGGGTCGAGCCGCGTGTAGCCGGCCTTGTCGAGCGCCTCGCGTATTGTCTTTACTGCGAAAAAGTTGACGGGCGATTTATCCAGAAATTCCTTGAGGGTCATGGTATTTTGATATTTGGCGATTGGTGATTTTTTTGGGGGGGATGGGAATGGCGACCTCGGGTGTGTGGTCCGGTCAGTTGTAGCGGATGGCATTGATGGCGCGGAGCACGTTGCACAGGGTGCGCGCCCAGTATTGCGCAAAGTCGTCGCGGACGGTGGTCGTTGCCTCGTCTACCAGTTCGTTGGGGGCGTCGCGCACTGTTTCCAGATAGTTGTAGAAAACCTGAAAGAGATCGGCGCATCCTTCGGCGACGCTGGCGCTGATGGGGGTGTCCGAGTATTTCATGTCTTCTTCGAAGACGTCCAGATAGGTGTCATCCTCGCCCATTACCGATTCCACGTTGCGGCGCATGGCGTCGTAGTAAACCTCGTCGAGCGCATCCTGCAGAAACATGTCGCTGTCGCCAAGTCCTTCGGGAACGTCGCTGACGGCGATATATATGCGCGGAAGCAGGCGCAGCATCGACCCGATGAAGCCGTCCCGTCCCTGCTCGCAGGCGTTTTCGACGCTCTGGCAGTACTCGTTGCACAGCGCTATCAGCGCAAGGGTGTTGTTTGTCAGTTGTTGTGGAGCGGTGTTCGTGGTCATGTGTCTGAGGTTTTGTAAAGACTGTTTTCGGTTATATAGCTGTATACGCCCGGAGGCACGAAACAGTTCATGTCCTTGCCGTCGGCGATGGCGCGGCGTATGAAGGTGCCGGAGATGTCGGTCACGGGGGCCTGTACGCAGGTCATGCCCGGCCGTGCCGTCCCTTCTGCCACGGGGTATCCCGGGCGCGGGTATACTATTACGCCGTAGCGGCCGAGAATGAGTTCCGAGTCTTTCCAGCGGTCGAAGATAAGCCAGTTGTCCGAGCCGATGACGAGCCGGAAGTCCTTCTCGGGGTATCGTTCGGCAAGGGCGTTAAGTGTGGCTATGGTATACGAGGGCCGCGGCATGGACAGCTCGATGTTGCAGACGTCGATGCCAGGGATGCCGGCCACGGCGGTTTCGAGCATGTCGAGCCGATGTCGGTCCGAAATCAGCGACTTCGGGTCCTTGACGGGATTTTGCGGCGACAGTGTCAGCCACACCCTGTCGACGTAACCCCACTGGCTCAGATACGAGGCTATCATAAGGTGGCCTACGTGTACCGGGTTGTACGAGCCTCCCATGATGCCTATCGTCTCGCGGGCGCCTGTCTGTGCCATGTCTCTGTTCCGGAGTGGTCAGTCGTTCAGGAATTTGCCGATGGCCGACTCGGTGGCGGCGACGGCCACAGGCAGGTCGTCGTTGACAATGGTGAGGTCGAACTGCGGGGCATGGTCGATTTCGAACTGGGCCTTGTCGATGCGCTCGGCTATGACGTCAGGGGCGTCGGTGCCGCGTTTCTCGAGACGCTCCTTGAGTGCGGCTATGCTCGGCGGCATGATGAAGATGGTGATGGCGCCGTCGCCGAACTGTTTCTTGACGTTGAGGGCACCCTTGACATCAATGTCAAGTATTATGTTTTCGCCGCGGTCGGTGGCGTTCTGCAGCTCGCTGCGCAGGGTGCCGTAGTAGCGTCCCGGGTATACCTGCTCCCATTCCACGAATTCGCCGGCGGCGATGGCGTCGCGGAACTGTGCCGTGCTCAGAAAGTGATAGTGTACCCCGTCCACTTCGCCCTCGCGCGGCGAGCGGTTCGTGGCTGACACCGAGAAGCGCATGGGCAACTCGCCGGTGCCGAGTATCGAATTGATTATGGTGGATTTGCCGCATCCCGAGGGGGCCGAAATAACGACTATCTTTCCTTTTTTATGTGTGTCCATTTTTTCAGTTGGCAATTAGTGATTGGCAAATGGTAATTCGCGGTTGTCTGAGGGGAGGGGTAGGGTTTTACATTACGTTCAGCACCTGCTCCTTTATCTGTTCAAGCTGGTCCTTCATGCGCACCACCAGGTTCTGCATCTCGGCCTGGTTGCTCTTCGACCCCAGGGTGTTTATCTCGCGGCCCATTTCCTGGGCGATGAAACCGAGTTTCTTACCCTGGCCGGGGCGCGCCGACTGCATCGTCTCCATAAAATATTGCAGATGCTGTCCGAGGCGTTGCTTTTCTTCGGTGACATCAAGTTTTTCGATGTAGAAAATCATCTCCTGCTCCAGACGTCCCTTGTCGTAGTCGACGGTCGGAATTTTGCTCAGACCGTCGGCCATGCGTGCTCTGATGCGCTCGATGCGCTCGGTCTCGTAACGGGGCACCTCGGCAAGGAGTTCCGATATCGCCG
>CAZETN010000095.1:0-5877 GCA_964514475.1 uncultured Bacteroides sp. | reverse complement strand
TTTGCTACAGCCGCGATGTGCTTCGCAACATCGACCTTGACGCCATACGTTTCAAAGGATACGCCTTTCAGATCGAGATGAAGTTTACCGCGCACCGCCTCGGCTACAAGGTCACCGAGGTTCCCATAGTGTTTGTAAACCGAGTGTTGGGGACCTCAAAAATGAACAGCGGAATTTTCGGCGAAGCCCTGTTCGGGGTCATCAGGCTAAAGGCCTCGCAGATATTCGGCAAAAAACTGCAACGCAAGTATTCCGACAAATGACGCTGATTTACAATGTAGCGATAAACGGGGAGAGAGACGGTTACGTAGCAATCAGAGGTGAACGCATCGATGCCGTAGGCTACGGAGCGCCCGGTTCCGACCTGCTTAGCGCAGCCGACGAAACAGTCGACGGTCAGGGACAGATTCTGCTGCCCGGTGCCATCGACTGCCATGTGCATTTCCGCGACCCTGGGCTGACACACAAGGCCGATATGGATACCGAGTCGCGCGCGGCCCTTGCCGGAGGTGTCACCTCGGTTGTCGACATGCCCAACACCGTACCGCAGACCGTCTCAGCCGAAACACTGCGCGAAAAGGAGGCTATCGCCGTAAACCGTTGCCACGTCAATTATGCCTTCTTTATCGGAGCCACCGACAGCAACATCTCCGAACTGACCGACGCCGACTATACCCGAGTCGCCGGAGTGAAACTGTTTATCGGCTCGTCGACCGGAAACATGCTTGTCGACGATGACAAGGCCCTGGAGCTACTGTTCAGCCGGATAAAGGCCCCCATCTGCGTGCATGCCGAAGACGAGGGCGTGATACGCCGTTGCCGCGAGCAGTTCCGAGCCGTATATGACGGACGCCCGATACCCGTGGCCGCCCATAGCCACATCCGCCCCGCCGAAGCATGCGTCAGGGCCACAGCACGCGCCATAGCCCTGGCCGAAAAGTACGGTACCAGACTGCACATCGCCCACGTCACCACTGCAGCCGAAGTCGAAATGATTGCCCGTGCCAAAGCCCGCGGAAAGGCCGGTATAACCTGCGAGGTGTCGCCGCACCACCTGTTGCTTTGCGACGAAGACTATCCGCGGCTGGGCACGCTGATAAAAATGAATCCCGCCGTCAAGAGCGCCTCCGACCGACAGGCGCTGCGACAGGCACTGGCCGAGGGCGTTATCGATATGGTGGCCACCGACCATGCGCCGCACCTGCTGTCCGAGAAGAAAGGCGACGCCCTCACCGCCGTTTCCGGCGCTCCGATCGTGCAGTGGGCCTATCCCCTGCTGATGGACATGTTCGGAGAGTCCGATGCCGCACGCTTCTATGCCCGTAACCCGGCCTCCGTATTCGGCATCGCCGGACGCGGCGCCATAGCGCCGGGATACTTCGCCGACCTTGTACTTGCCTCCCGGACACCATACACAGTGCATGACAGCGATGTTGTGAGCAAATGCGGATGGACCTATCTCGACGGCACCACCCTCGGCCACAGTATATCGCGTGTATGGCTTAACGGCAGGGAAAACGGCCACCCCCGCCATCTGACATTCGGCACCGGACACTGACAGCTGCGGTACATCCGGCCACAGCGCCACGCATCCGCCGTCAGGCGCCCGTACCACAACGACAGGTACGGACGCCTGACGCTTTGTGTTTGTATGTTTCAAATAAAAGCCGTAACTTTGTCGCCGACAGGAGATACCGTTACCTGCCACCTCAACCTTAATGTACGGATTCCGGCTATCCGTTAACGTGCCTGTGCCTTACGCACAAAACACATAGACCAACCTATTTCATATTTCTATCCTATATGCACTATTCTACAAGATTCCTTGTAGGCTGCGCATTCGTATGTATGGGCGGTGTCAGCCTGCACGCCCTCAACTTCAGGGAGTGCAAGGTCGACCCTTTGAAGCAGAATGCCACAGTCTACCTTCGCTGGGAAGGCGACAATTACACCGACGGCAGCATCAGCTACACTGTCGTACGCATCAACAACGGTAACCGTGAGACACTCGCATCGGGCCTTCAGCGCCTCGAGTACTTCGACCTGTCGGTAAAACCGGGTGAAACCTATCAGTATCAGATTGTCTCGACCACAGGCAATACCGTAAGTTCGGGCAATCTGTCGGTACCGGCCCGCAACCATTCGCATCCTGTCTACAGCCTCAACGTCGAGTATGAGGTGTCATTTGACGAGCTCCTCAACAACGGCTGGCGCAGCCAGGGCTTCCACGTGCCGACCGGAGGAAATGATACCGGTAAGGAAATCAGCGACGTCAGCTGGCGAGCCAAACAGCCTGTCTCGGATGACTTCAACTACAAGTTCCTGCCCAAAAGCAAATATCACGAAGACAACTACGGAGAGTCACAGCTGAGCGGTATGAGCGCCGACAACTTTTATCTTGACGGCAACCGCTACCTGTGGATTCAGGACGGCCAGCGCACGAGTGGCGAGCGCTATTATTGCGAAATCCCCAATTTCCGCGTCAACGGCGACTATAAGATATCGGATGCCGACGTCGCCAAGACCACCGAAGCCGCCGAACGTTACCCCTGGGCAGGTGTCGGCTACAGCTGGCGCTCGGTGATGTCAGGCGCATCGGCCAACAACCGTATTGAAAAATGCTGGTACATCAACGTACGCGAAAACGGCAAATACGGAGTGCTGTGCGTCTGGGGCCCCGACCAGTACGGCCGCCGTCCATATCAGAACCACCCCTTCTATCTGGACTGGGCAAAGTTCCGCAGCGACTATGACGGCTCGTTCTACGACAACACATTCGGCTACACATGGCCGAACCGCAGCGGCATCGACAACTCGGCCGACGAAAGCTACAGCGTAGCCTTCAGCGATGACGGCCGCAGCTACCTGCGCCGTACCGGTTTCGGCGATATCAAGCGCCGTTCGGTTTTCTTCAGCATACATTCGGACCGTGAACAGGGTCGCCGGCATGACTGGAAACCGGCCCGGAGCGAGAGCCGATACACTTTTTTGCGGTCTGACAAGGACGGCGACCTGCCAGGCGGAACAAACCTCGCTTCAGGGCGTGCCGACTTGCTTAATGTCAAAGGCAACCTCAGCAACGCAAACTACAGCGACGCCACTGATGCCACACAGGCCCAGAATTACGCATGGATATGGCAGATAACCAACTATGGGAGTGCAAACAATCAGGTTATCGTGCGCGGCGACCGTATCAACCGCGGAGGCGACATAACCAACGGCAACCGTATACGCCTGCAGGGATTTGCATCTCTTTATGGAAGCAAGTCCGGCTATATGGGCAATCAGAATTATGTGGTGCCGATGTCGGGCAACGGCTCCGACGATATTTTTGTCCAGCTCTCGAACAGTGGCCGCACCTCCCCTTCCGAAGATTATCCCCACCTGTATTATCTTTACTCTTCGGTAGTAAACGACAAGAGCGGCACCGCAAGCAAGAACAAGGAGTACTATACCACCACCCGCGATGTGACGAACGCCGCTGATGTGCAGCGTATCGACCTGGGTCTGCAGTATAACCATATCGTGGGCGGATGCACATTCGATTTCAAAGGCGAAAAATTCCTGGTGCTTCCGGCAACACGCCAGGGCGACCACAATATGGGCGACTTCACCATCTTCCGTATCGACGGCCGCTCCGACGGCAACCAGCACATCACGCTCACCCCCGTAGTCAACTACACATCTCCGGCCATACAGGACAAGCAATGGTCGTCGACGGCAGGCAAGGATGCCAATCCAAACCGCACTTTCATCCGCACCTTCCTCAAAAAGGAGAACCGTCCGGGTTTCGACAATGATGACGAATATGTCGAGATTTATCTCTATCTGCCCGGCCGCACCATCAATATGTATACTTTCTACGGCACTTATGTTCCGGACGGATATCCCGTCATCGAGATGCGCCCCAACATAGTCAACACCGAGAGTTACCTGCATGACCGCGGCTACCAGCATCTTGTAAATTACGACATTACGACAGGACAGGGACGCGAGCGGCACAGTGACAATCCGCAGGCCCCGCACCTCAAGGAATTCTACAGCCATATAAGCTGGGACAGCTACCGCAACCAGACATGGGGAAACCCGGGCGACCGTGACACCAACATCCGTCTGGCCGAACTGCAGTCGGTGAACTATCTGCAGAAGAGCGACGGAAACTGGCAGGCTTTCTATCCCTACGGCACACGCCACGAGGCAGGCTCGGACTGCTTCTGGGAATACGGGAACCACATAGGCGGCCCCTACGGCACCTCGATATGGACACGTCCGCAATACAAACGCAAGATCGGCAACACCGAACAGACGCTGTACGGCAACAACAACGAGACAAACTCGCGCTACTATTATTCGCCGAACCCGGTGAAGGAACTGACTGTCAAATATTTCAACGATCCCAGTTACAGCAATGGCGCCGGAGGCACAATATACCGCGTAGACATCAACTTCAGCGCCCCCGACCCTGTATACGGCCACAGTGAGAACTCGAACCGGCCCAACGGAGCCGAGACCCTGATTCCGGTCACCCGTTACGAGATTGTACGCGATGGCCGCAACTGCCTGACCGACCGGAATTACAAACCGGTTGCATACGTCATGGTGGGTGAAAACGCCTATCCGCGATGGGAAGGCAACAGCGACGAGATGACTCCACGTATCTTCGCCGTCTCCACCATCGACAGGTCGACCGGCAATTCCACCAGCCTCAACGGCATCAGCATCCCCGGCAACTACGACTTCGGCAACCGGCGGAATGCCCGCTATGCGCTCACTGCCGGCGAGAAGAACGACGGAAAGGGCGACTGCGTGGTTACACTGATAGGCACCGACCCGGCCCTGACAACCGATACCTACCGTGTCCGCGCCGTTTACGGTACCGACAACTGGAACGGCTCGCTCGAACCGTACGGCAACTATGGTGTCTCCAGATATGCTGACGCCACCGCCCGCGCCATGTCCGGAGGCACCACAGGTGTCGACGACATAGCTGCCGACGATACCGCGGACAGCCGCACCGAATACTACACCTTGCAGGGTGTGCGCCTTTCCGGTGTCCCCACCGTCCCCGGCATATATCTGCGCCGCTGCGCCACAGGCACCGTCAAGATACAAATTCGCTGATTGACATGCACTGACACATAATAATGACGACGGAGCGCCGGTTTTATTATGCCGGCGCTCCGTCGTCATTATTATGTGTGTACGCTCGGCTGTCAGCCGACTGCCGGCATCTGCCGGTCAGCCGCGACGCGACTTGTGCGAGAACAGCGGTGCGAGCTTTCGGAAAAGCGATATGGATATTATGGCCCAGTCGAGATAGGAAAGAGCTCCGAGCATCCGGCCTACCACCGAGTGCCCGATATTGGGACGGCCTCCGGCAAGAGTCTTCTGCAAAGAGGCTATATCGCGGTCGATGCGGTTTTCGGCCAGCATTATGCGTGACTGTGCCAGGGTGCGCTGACAGCGCAGTTCCTCGAGGGTATAACCCTCCCATTTTGTCTTACTCATAGTTGTCGGATTGTGAGGCTGGCGTATCAGGGTCTTTTTCGGGAGTCGGGATATCGCGTTCGTCCTCGGGTACCTCTACAAGCAGCCTCGACATAAAGCGGGCTATCGGGTCGATGAACACCCGGCGGCGCAGCACGCAGATAAATATCAGCGCCAGCAGATAAATCCCGGCGATAATCAGGTATGCCGCAAAGGGGGCGATCTGCGTTGCCAGAAGCTTGCCCAGCGCTATCGACACGAAAATCAGGCATACCAGGCCGATGGCCATGGCGACGGCATAAAAAGCGACCGCAGCCAGCAATATGGTGATTTTTTCGGTGGTCTTCAGACGCAGGTTCTCGATGTGCAGTCCGAGCAGCATTCGGCACC